>NZ_JBHXRK010000012.1:0-124754 GCF_042716875.1 Streptomyces sp. NPDC058646
GCGCTCCTTCGTCGCGTCGCTTCGCGATGGCCTTCGGCCCCCCTTGACCGCCCGCCCCGCCACGGAAAGACAGGACCGACGGGAACCCCCCAAAAGGACGCTCACCGGGGACCGGTGCCTATGCGGGGTGGTCAGCGTTGCAGGGCCTGACCTCCAGAGCCCTTGCCGGAGCCAGACCTCGACCGACTCGTCGGCAGGGTCGGGGGGCGCATCCGCTCTCCGCTCGTCGCTTCGTGGTTCAGCGTCTGCGGCCCGTCTGGGGCTGGGCATCAGCCGCCACTGGGGTGGGTGTTGTATGTCGTTTGGCGTCTGCTGCTGGACATGAGCGGGCACCGTCCGGTAGCCAGGCCCTCACCCCCGCAGCAGCCGGGCCTTCGCGGCCGTGAACTCCGCCGGGGTGAGGTGGCCTTGGCGGGCCAGGTCGGCCAGTTGGGTCAGGTCTGCGGCCAGGCCGCCGCGCGGGGTGTCTTCCGGGCCGACGTCCGGGGTGGGGGTCGCGGGGGCCGGGGGCTCCAGGTGCTCGGCCGGGTCCGCTGCCGGGGGCTCCGGGGGCTCCGGGGGCTCCTGGGGCCAGGGGGTGGCGGGGTCGGGCGGGGTGTCGGGGTGGACCGTGCCCGCCTCCGGCGTGCCCGCCGCGCGCGCCAGCAGGCCCCGTAGGAGCGGGCGGCCCGCCGGGCGGTCCGCCGGGGCCACCGTCACCCCCACCGGGCGGATGAACATCAGGCCGCCCCCGCCCGGGAGCCGGCCGGGACCCGGTCCGGCGGGATGCGGACCGAGCCGACGATCCGCCCGCCGGCGGCCCGAACGGCGATCGCCGCGTCCTCGGCCCACACGTGCTCGACCACCAGCAGCAGCGCACAGCTCCCGCGCTCCAGCAGCCCCGCCGCCTCCTGGACGTCCTCCGGCCCGATCAGCCGCGCCGCGTCCCGGCCCGTCAGCAGGCCCCGTAGCTCCTCGAACTCGTCGAACTCCGCCGCCAGCACGTCGCCCGAGGCGGTCCTCGTCGTCACGAGCCCGTCGATCAGCCGGACCACCCCGGTCTTGCGCAGTCCCATCACGGCCTCGACCGCCGGTACCCGCAGCTGCTCCTCCGGGAAGGCGAGGACGATGAATTCCACAGGTCCCATGTGCCTCGGCTCCTCACTCCTGACCGATTCTGACGACTCTTCGGCACACTATGACATAAGCGGACATAGCATCCTTGTGCTTGCTACGTTTCGCGTATGACCGCTCTGACGGCGAGGGTGGCGGAGCCCGCGCCCCCGCCTCCCGACGCCCGCGCTCCCAAGCGCCGCGGCGTCGAGCTGACGCTCCTCACCGGCGCCGTCCTGGTCTCCGTCCTCGGCTACCTCTACGTCGGTCTCGCCACCACCGGCCACGTCCCGCCCTCCGCCGCCCGCTACGCCGGCGGCCTCGCCGGCACCGCGCTGCTCGCGCACCTCGCCGTCCGGCTCAGGGCCCCGTACGCGGACCCGCTGGTGCTGCCGATCGCCTTCCTGCTCAACGGGCTCGGCCTCGTCCTGATCCAGCGCCTCGACGTGACCACGCCCGAGCACGTCACCGCCGGGGACCAACTGCGCTGGTCCGCGCTCGGGGTGGCCCTGTTCGTCCTGGCCGTGATGCTGCTCCGCGATCACCGCGTGCTCCAGCGCTACGCGTACCTGTCGGTCGCGGCGGGACTCGCCCTGATGCTGGTCCCCGTCTTCTTCCCGGCGGTCAACGGCGCCCACATCTGGATCCGGTTCGCCGGACTCTCCTTCCAGCCGGGGGAGTTCGCCAAGATCCTGCTCGCGGTGTTCTTCGCCTCGTACCTCGCCGCGAACCGCACCGCCCTCGCGCTCACCGGCCGCCGGCTCTTCTGGAAGCTGCGTCTGCTGCCCGGCCGGGTGCTCGGGCCGATCCTCACCATCTGGCTGCTCAGCGTGGGCCTGCTCGTCCTGGAGCGCGACCTCGGGACCTCGCTGCTGTTCTTCGGCCTCTTCGTGATCATGCTGTTCACCGCCACCGGGAGGATCGGCTGGATCGCGATCGGCGTGGTCCTGGCCGGCGTGGGCGCGTACGCCGTCGGGACCTTCGAACCGCACGTGAACAGCCGCGTGGACGACTGGATGAATCCTTTCGCCTCCATCGACCGAGGCGAGGGCCCCGGCCAGCTCGCCCAGTCCCTCTTCGCCTTCGGTGCCGGCGGCCTCCTCGGCGCGGGGCTGGGCCACGGCCAGTCCTTCCTGATCGGCTTCGCCGCCAAGTCGGACTTCATCCTCGCCACCGCGGGCGAGGAACTCGGGCTCGCCGGCCTCACCGCCATCCTGCTGCTCTACGGGCTCCTCGTCTCCCGCGGCTTCCGTGCCGGGCTCGCGCTGCGCGACCCCTTCGGCCGGCTGCTCGCCACCGGCCTCGCCTCGATCGTCGCCCTCCAGGTGTTCGTCATCGCCGGAGGGGTCAGCGGGCTCATCCCGCTCACCGGCATGGCCATGCCCTTCCTCGCCCAGGGCGGTTCCTCCGTGGTCACCAACTGGATCATCGTCGCGCTGCTGGTCCGGCTGAGCGACAGCGCCCGCAGACCCGAACCGCGGGAGGCCGCCGAGTGATCCGCTACATCCGCTGGTGCGCGTACTTCTGCGCACTGCTGCTCGTCGCCCTGCTCGTCAACATCGCCCGCGTGCAGGTGTGGGAGTCCGCCGCCTACGGGTCGAACCCGGCCAACAAGCGGTCCGCGATCGAGCGGTACGCCGAACCCCGCGGGGACGTCCTCGTCGACGGGCGGCCGGTCACCGGCTCCCGTGACAGCGGCCAACTGCTGCGCTACGAGCGGACGTACACGGACGGCCCGCTGTACGCCCCGGTCACCGGCTTCTCCTCGCAGACGTACGGGACCAGCTTCGTCGAGCGGGCGGAGGACGCGGTCCTGTCGGGGACGGACCCGGGACTCTCCGCCTTCCCGCTCTGGTACGACCTGGCGCGCGGCCGCCCCGCCGGCGGGGACGCGGACACCACCGTCCGGGCCGCCGTGCAGCGGGCCGCGTACGCCGGACTCGCGGGCAAGCGCGGGGCGGTGGCGGCCGTCGAGCCGGCCACCGGGAAGATCCTCGCGCTGGTCAGCAGCCCCTCGTACGATCCCTCCGTGCTCTCGGGTACGGGTGCGGGCGTCAAGGAGGCCTGGATGCGGCTGAACGCGGACCCGGCGAAGCCGATGCTCAACCGGGCCCTGCGCGAGACGTACCCGCCGGGCTCCACCTTCAAGATCGTGACGGCTGCGGCGGCGCTCGACGCGGGCGTGGTCACCGATGTGGACGCGCCCACCGAGACCCCCGACCCCTATCCGCTGCCCGGGACCAGCACCCTGCTGCCGAACGCCGCCACGGGCTGCCAGGACGCCTCGATGGCGGAGGCGGTGCAGTGGTCCTGCAACACGGTGATGGCGAAGATCGGGGTGCGGGTCGGGCTGCGGGGCATGGTGGAGGCGGCGGAGCGGTTCGGCTTCAACGACGAGGGGCTCCGCGTCCCGGCTTGGGTGTCGCGGTCGAACTTCGACACCGACATGAGCCGGGACCAGCTGGCCCTGTCCTCCATCGGGCAGTTCAACACCAAGGCGACGCCCCTGCAGATGGCGATGGTGGCGGCGGCGGTCGCCAACGGGGGAGAGGTGAAGACCCCCTACCTCGTGGACCGGACCACCCAGGACGACGGCGACCCCGTCCGCCGCGCCGACCAGCGGACCCTCACCCGGGCCATGAACCCGGCCACCGCCCTGCGGCTCCAGGAGCTGATGGTGAAGGTGGTGGAGGACGGCACGGGCAAGAACGCCGCGATCCCCGGTGCCGTGGTCGGCGGCAAGACCGGGACCGCGCAGCACGGCGTCGGCAACGCGGGCACCCCGTACGCCTGGTTCATCTCCTGGGCCAAGGCCCGGGGCGCGCCCCTGCCGGCGGTCGCGGTCGCCGTGGTGGTCGAGGACGCCTCGGCGGTACGGGGGGACATCAGCGGCAACGGCGCGGCCGCGCCGATCGCCCGCGCGGTGATGCGGGCCGCCCTGTCCGCCCGCTGAGACGCCCCGGCGACGACACGCTCACCCGGGCAGCCTGCTCGCAGCCGCACCGCCCTCCGCGATCGTCGCCCGGACCTCCGCCACCCGCAGCTCCTCCTCGGTCGCGAACCGCTCGCGGTCGAGAGCCTCGGCGATCTCCTCGTCCTGGCTCATCAGCAGGTCGAGGTTGGAGTCGCCCATCTCGAAGACGCCCATGTCCAGGTACGCCTTCTGGAGCCGCTCGCCCCACAGCCCGATGTCTTTCACGCACGGCACGATCCGGCTGAACAGCAGCTTCCGGAAGAGGTGCAGGAACTCCGACTGCTCGCTGAACTGCTCCGCCTCCTTCTTCGGGATGCCGAAGTTCTCCAGCACCTCCACCCCGCGCAGCCGGTCCCGCATCAGGTAGCAGCCCTCGATGACGAACTCCTCGCGCTCGCGCAGCTCGGCGTCCGTCAGCTGCCGGTAGTGGTCCCGCAGCGCCATCCGCCCGAAGGCCACGTGCCGGGCCTCGTCCTGCATCACGTACGCCAGGATCTGCTTCGGCAGCGGTTTGTCGGTCGTGTCGCGGAGCATGCCGAAGGCTGCCAGCGCCAGCCCCTCGATCAGCACCTGCATGCCCAGGTAGGGCATGTCCCAGCGGGAGTCGCGCAGGGTGTCACCCAGCAGCCCCTGGAGGCTGTCGTTGATCGGGTAGAGCATCCCGACCTTCTCGTGCAGGAAGCGTCCGAAGATCTCGGCGTGCCGGGCCTCGTCCATGGTCTGGGTGGCGGAGTAGAACTTCGCGTCCAGGTCGGGCACCGATTCGACGATGCGCGCCGCGCACACCATCGCGCCCTGCTCGCCGTGCAGGAACTGGCTGAACTGCCAGGAGGAGTAGTGCCGGCGCAGTTCGCCCTTGTCCTTCGCCGTGAGCTTGGCCCAGTGCCGGGTCCCGTGGAGCGTCAGGGCCTCGTCGGGGGTGCCGAGCGGGTCGTAGGGGTCCACCTCGATGTCCCAGTCGATGCGCTTGGCGCCGTCCCACTGCTTGTCCTTGCCCTTCTGGTAGAGCGCGAGGAGCCGTTCGCGGCCGCCGTCGTACTCCCAGCTGAAGCGGGCCGAACCGGAGGCGGGTACCTGCCAGACGCCTTCGGCCGGGCTGTCGGTGTAGAGCTCGTGCGTCGACACTGACGCCTCCTCGTCTCACGTACTGCCGTACAGGACCGGATGGTTGGCAGGGTCACACGTTGGTAGACAGCCGGTCAACAAGTCGTGCGCGGGGGATTGACGACCTTGCTGACAAGCAGTCTCATAAGGAGTGACCGCCGGTAACTCACCCACGAGGTGTCCGAAGCCATGACGACCGTGACCGATCGAGCCGCGCTGAAGGACGCTCTCGGCCTGCTCAAGGACCGGGAGCAGATCGCCGAGCGGCTGCTCGAATCCTCCGCCAAGCACTCCTTCGACCCCGACAAGGAACTCGACTGGGACGCCCCGGTGATCGAGGGCAAGTACTACTGGCCGCCCGAGCTGCTCTCGCTCTACGACACCCCGCTGTGGAAGAAGATGGGGGAGGAGCAGCGCATCGACCTCTCCCGCCACGAGGCGGCGGCGCTCGGTTCGCTGGGCATCTGGTTCGAGATCATCCTCATGCAGCTCCTGGTCCGGCACATCTACGACAAGTCCCTGACCAGCAATCACGTCCGCTACGCGCTCACCGAGATAGCCGACGAGTGCCGCCACTCGATGATGTTCGCCCGCATGATCCAGAAGGCCGGCGCCCCCGCCTACCCGGTCTCCCGCGTCAACCACAACCTGGCGCGGATCCTGAAGACCGTCTCCACCACCCCCGGTTCCTTCGCCTGCACCCTCCTCGGCGAGGAGATCCTCGACTGGATGCAGCGCCTGACCTTCCCGGACGAGCGCATCCAGCCCCTCGTCCGCGGAGTGACCCGCATCCACGTCATCGAGGAGGCCCGGCACGTCCGCTACGCCCGCGAGGAGCTGCGCCGCCAGATGGTCACCGCCCCGCGCTGGGAGCAGGAGCTCACCCGCATCAGCTGCGGCCAGGCCGCCCGCGTCTTCTCGCTCGCCTTCGTCAACCCCCAGGTCTACGAGAACATCGGCCTGGACCGCCGCGAAGCACTCGCCCAGGTCAAGGCGAGCGGCCACCGGCGCGAGGTCATGCAGTCCGGCGCCAAGCGGCTCACCGACTTCCTCGACGACATCGGCGTGCTCCGCGGGGTCGGCCGGAAGCTGTGGCAGAGCTCGGGGCTCCTGGCCTGAGGTCCCGGCCGCACCCCGCCCGGCCGCGGCGGCCGGGGGTTACCCTGCGGGCATGACCGTACGCGCCTACCGCAGGCTGGGCGTCGAGGAGCGGCGGGCCCAGCTCCTCGACGCGGCCCTCTCGCTGTTCGCGCACCGGGCGCCCGAGGACGTGTCCCTCGACGACGTGGCGGAGGCGGCCGGGGTGTCGCGCCCGCTCGTCTACCGCTACTTCCCGGGCGGCAAGCAGCAGCTCTACGAGGCCGCCCTGCGCTCCGCCGCCGACCTCCTCGAACTCTGCTTCGCGGAACCCCAGCAGGGCCCCCTGACCCAGCGCCTCGCCCGGGCCCTGGACCGCTACCTGGCCTTCGTCGACGAGCACGACACCGGCTTCACCGCCCTCCTCCAGGGCGGCAGCGTCGTGGAGACCTCCCGCACGACGGCGACGGTGGACGGCATCCGCCGGGCCGCCGCGCAGCAGATCCTCCTCCACCTCGGGGTGCCCGCCCCCGGCCCCCGGCTGCGCATGATGGTCCGGACGTGGATCACGGCCGTCGAGGCGGCCTCCCTGATCTGGATCGACGAGGGCAAGCAGCCGGGCGTGGACGAGCTCCGGGACTGGCTGGTCGACCAGTTCGTCGCCCTCCTGACGGCCACGGCCGCCACCGACCCGGAGACGGCCGCCGCCGCCCGTGCGGCGCTGGCCCTGGAATCGGCGGACGGCCCCGTCGGGGTCCTGGCCCGCCGCGTGATGCCCGTGGTCTCCGAGGCGGCCCACCTCCTGTGACACTGGTGGGGTGAGAAGCCAACCGACCCCCTTCGAGGGCGGCCCGATGGACGGCCGGGTCCTCCCGATCCTCCTCGGCCCGACCGGCCACCCCCCGAAGTGGTACGAGATCCCGGTCCCGGCGGCCGACGGCGGCCCCCCGACGGTGCTCCTGTACGAACGCGTTCCGTCGGGCTACTCCGAGCGGCTGCACCTGCAGAAGGGCTGGAAGTACGTCCACAGTCCGTCGGGCGTGAAGCCCAGGCCCCGCTGGCCCTGGACGAAGCCCGCCCGCCCATAGGTCCGGGCCGCGCCCCCGCTCAGGGTGCGGGGCGGTCCGTCCCGCCGGAGTCCGGCAGGGTCAGGACGGCCAGCGCCCCGCCCCCCTCCGCGGGGCGGAAGTCCAGCCGCGCGCCGATCACCGCCGCCTGCCCGACGGCGATGGTGAGCCCGAGCCCGTGCCCCTTCACCCCGGCCCCCGGCTCCGTACGGAACCGCTGCGGGCCGTGCGCCACCAGGTACTCCGGGAAGCCGTCCCCGTGGTCCCGCACGCTGATCACCGGCCCGTCCACCGTCAGGACCACCGGCGGGCGCCCGTGCTTGTGCGCATTGGCCACCAGGTTCCCCAGGACCCGTTCCAGCCTGCGCCGGTCCGTCTCCACCTGCGCGTCCCGGACGATCACCACCTCGGTCCGGGTCCCGGACGCCCGCACCACCCGCCGTACCAGACGGCCCAGTTGGTGCAGGTCCGTCTCGACCTGCTCGCTGCGCGAGTCCAGCCGCGAGATCTCCAGCAGGTCCTCCGTCAGCTGCCGCATCGTGCGGACCCGCTCCTGCACGAGCTGCGTCGGCCGCCCCTCCGGCAGCAGTTCGGAGGCCGCCTGCAGACCGGTCAGCGGCGTGCGCAGCTCGTGCGCCACGTCCGCCGTGAACCGCTGCTCGCTCAGCAGCTTCGCCTGCAGGCTCGCCGCCATCGTGTCCAGCGCACCGGCGACGGTCGCCACCTCGTCCTGGTGCCGCGAAGGGTCCTTCGTGCGCGGATCGCCCACGCGCGCGTCGAGGTCGCCCTGGCTGATCCGCCGGGCCACCGTCGCCGTCTGGTGCAGCCGCCGCGTCACCCGGGTCACGGCGAAGGCCCCCATCAGCAGGGTCCCGCCGATCGCCAGGACGGAGGAGCCGATGATCGCGTTGTCCAGCCCGCTGATCGTGCGCGCGCTCTGGCCGTAGTCGACGACCGTGGCCAGGGCCCGGCCGTCCGCGGGCGCCGCGGCCCACATCATCGGGCGGCCCGCGTGGTCGGCGACGATCGTCGCCCGCTGCCCGGCGAGGGCGAGCGCCCGCAGCTTCGGCGGAAGACCCTCGGGGTCGAGCCCCGAATCGGGCGGCAGGGCCTCGCCGGCCTCGTAGGCGCGGGAGGCGTCGTGCAGTTTCCCGAGCGCCTTCTCCCGCGCCGTGGCCACGGTCTGGCGGGTCACCTCCACGTGCACGAGCACACCCAGCACCGCCGCCAGCGAGCAGCACATCACCACGATGAAGCACGCCGACTTCCAGGTCAGCGTGGCCGTCCAGGCCGGCAGCCGGGGCCTCACGGCGCGCCCGTCACGCTCGGCGGGGTCTGGGCGCCCGCAGGGACCCGTACGATCTGCTCGCGCGTCGGCAGCATGCTGCGCTGCTTCTCGTCCCAGGACCAGGCGGTGATCAGTTCGTAGCCGTCGTTCCCGCTCGGGACGCGCAGGACCACGTCCTGGCCGGCCAGTTCCACGGCGATGACGGTCTGCGTGGTCGCCATGATCCGGTTGAGCCGGCCGTCGGGGTCCGCGGTGTAGACCCGTACGGACATCATCCGGTCCGGCAGCTCGATCCCGGCGATCAGCTCGTCCCTGCCGTTCCCGGTGAGGTCCCGGTAGTACGGCGTCAGCACCGGGCACTTCGCGGGGTCCTGACCGTCCTTCCCGCACGCGGCGACGGCGGCGGCCGTCTCCTGCGGCATCCCGTCGGCGCCGCTGTACGTGCCCGGGCGGGAGCGCAGCTCGGCCTGGACGAGGGCGATCGGATCGACCTCGTGCACGTTCTGGTTGCGGACGGCCGGGAGCCCCGGGACGTACTCCGGTGGCGCGCCGCCCGGGTCGGGAGGCGGTACGGAGGCCGGCCGGCGGTCGGGCCACAGGTGGACGGGCCCGTTCGCGGTGGGGGTGGGACCGGCCGCGGCCAGCCCGCCGGCCTCGCCGCAGCCCGCCAGGAGGGGCAGGGCCAGCAGTGCGGGCAGGATCCACAGCAGGGGCCGGGTGGCGGCGGTCGTACGGAAGGGTGACGTCTTCACAGCCCGCTGCGCCCTTCTGTCCGCGGTCCCACGGTCGGTCACGTCAACCTTATGCGGAGTTTCATCCTTTTTGACCGCACGGTCCGCCGTAGCAGCGCAGGCGCTGTCAGTCGCTCGTACGCCCGCGGCGCAGCATCGCGAAGCCGAGGCCGGCGGCGCCGACCGCGGCGATGCCCGCGCCCGCGCCCAGCAGCAGCACGCCTTCGCCCGGACCGTCGGCCAGCGACTTCAGCCGGAGCACCTCGCCGCGGGCGGCGGCGACCGAACGGCTGTCACCGGCCCTGGCGGCTTCGTCGACGCCCTTGCCGTCACTGCTGCCGGCGTTGCCGGGGGCGGAGCCCGGGCTCGGCAGGGAGGCGGCGATCACCTGCCCGTTCCGGGTCCCCGTCTTGTGCCCGTCGCCGTCGCCGTCGACGGGGTGGCTGCCGCCCCGCGCGGGTGCGTCACCCACCCAGGACGTCAGCCGCCCGTCGGAGTCCAGCGCGGCGTTCAGCTCGCCCGCCGAGCCGAACACGGTGACGCCGTCACGGCTGGTCAAGGTGGCGGCCGTGCGGCCGTCGGAGGTCAGGATGTCGGCCCGGTGGACACCCGCGGCGATCCGGTAGACCTTCGCCGTGGAGACGCCGTCCGCGAGGGAGAGGGTCTTGACCAGGGTCGGCTGCGGGGACGCGGAGTGCGCGGACGAGGCGGCCGGGACCCCCTCGGCGAGAGCCGCGGCGGCGGGCAGTGCCAGCAGACTTCCGGCGCATGCGGTCACGGCGACGGCGCGAACGAGAGTGCGGCGGCTGACGGTGCTCACGGGAGTCCTTCGGTGCGGTCGTGCCCTGGCGTGTCCAGGTGGCACCAACCTAGGCCCCCGCCGTTGCGGCCGGGCCCCGTTCTTGTAACAGCGAGGCCGCAGGGTCCCGGCGGAGTCGTTACACAACCGGGGGATTGCCGCATGCCGCTCCGGCTGCTCCCATGGACGCCGGGGGTGAGGACCAATGCGGGGACTCAGGGTGCTGCCGAGCGGCCGGCCGGGCCGCGCCCTGCTGTACGTCAACCTGCCGGACGGCCGCGCGGTGGCCTGGTACGACCGGCAGGCGAACCGGATCAGCGTCCTCGCGGAGGACCACCGAGAGGCGGTGCTGAAGGCCCTGCGCCCCTACGTGACCGGGTCGGTGTCCATCGGCCCGCCCCCGGTCCCGACGGCCGCCGACCTGCTGCGTCTCTCCCTCCCGCCGGACGCGGACCTGGCCCCCAACCGTCCGGGCGAGGCCCTGCTCGGGGAACTGGACCACGGCTCCGCGGGCACCCGCGCCCGCCACCGCATCCGCCAGGACCTGACGGCCCAGCAGCGCATGGGCGACGCCCTCGACGCCCTGGAACCGCACGGCTGGCGGGTCCTGCACTGCGTCCCCCTCCCGGGCGAGGGCCGCATCGACCACCTGCTCATCGGGCCGTCCGGGATCCTCTGCGTCCGCACCGTGGCGGGCCACCGCCAGCGCGCGGCCGTCGGGGACCTGCTGCTCACGGTGGGCCGGGCCGAACCCCGCCCCGACCCCCGCTGGATCCGCCGCGCCGCAGCCCGTGCCACCGCCGCCCTCGGGGCCCGGGTCACTCCGGCCCTGGCCCTGGTGGATGCCTCCCGCGTCGAGGTGGCCCCGTCCGTCCGCGACATCCGCGTCCTGCGGCCGCCCACGGCCGCCCCGGACCTCGCAGCCGCCCCGGCGCTCCTCGAACCCCCGGCGGTGGAAGCCCTCTTCGCCCAGGCCCGCGACTCCCGCACCTGGCTCCGCCCCCCACCCTGACCGCCGACCCGGCCCCGCGCGCACCCGGGACGGCGAACCGCCCCGGACCCGTGCGGCGGGCGGGGGTGTCAGGCCGAGGTGCGTCTGCGGGGGGCCGGTGCGGGCTTCTTCGCGGCGGCCGCCTTCTTCGCCGCGGCCGAAGTCGACTTCGTCGCCGCCGACTTGGCCGTCCTGGTCGACTTCGCCGCCGTCGTGGCGGTCTTCTTGCCCGCGGTCGACGTGCTCTTCTTCGCCCCCTTGCCCGCCGCCGCGGTGCTCTTCTTCGCGGCCGCCGAGGTCGACTTCTTGCCGCCCACCGCCTTCGGCGCACCGGCCGTCCTGCGCCTGATCGGAGTGACCTCGGCCGGTGCCCCGCCGCCCGCGGCCTCCTCGCCGGCAGCGGGCTCCGGCTCCCCGCGGGAGGCCTTCGCCGCCCGGACGCTCTTCTCCAGCGCCGCCATCAGGTCGATGACCTGCCCGCCGGCCGGTTCCACGGCCGCCTCCGCCGGCTCGAACGCGCCGCCCGCCTTCGCCGCGACCATCGCCTCCACGGCCTCCCGGTAGTCGTCGCGCAGGGAGGTCATCTCCACCGTGCCCAGCGTCGCCATCAGCGCGTCCGCCAGGTCCAGTTCGGCATCCCGTACCGTTACCGAACCCTCCGGAGCCACCCCTTCCGGGACGCGGATCTCGTCCGGCCACAGCAGTCCGTGCATCGCGATCACGTCGTCGACCACCCGCAGCATGCCCAGCCGCTCCCGCCCCCGCAGCGCGTACTTGGCGATCGCGACCTTCCTGCTCCGCTTCAGCGCCTCCCGCAGGAGGGTGTACGGCTTGGCCGCCGTCGGCCCGTTCGCCGCGAGGTAGTACGCCGCGTCCATCTGCAGCGGATCGATCTCCTCGGCCGGGACGAAGGACATGATCTCGATCGTCCGGGCCGTCGCGAGCGGCAGCTGCGCGAGGTCCTCGTCCGTGATCGGGATGATCGACCCGTCCGCCTGCTCGTACCCCTTGCCGATCTCGGCACCCGACAGCTCCTCGCCGTCCAGCTCGCACACCTTGCGGTAGCGGATGCGCCCGCCGTCGGCGAGATGGATCTGCCGGAAGGAGATCGAGTGGCTCTCGGTGGCGTTCACGAGCTTGATCGGAATGCTGACCAGGCCGAAGGAGATCGCCCCGTTCCAAATGGATCGCACGGTTCCTCCTGATTCGTGGCAGTCTCATCGTATGACGCCGATCACATTGGTGGAGGGTCGTCGCATCGCGCTCAGCAATCTCGACAAGGTCCTGTACCCGGAGACCGGATTCACCAAGGGCGAGGTGCTCCACTACTACGCCACCGTCGCGGACGCCCTCCTCGCCCACGTCCACGACCGCCCGGTGTCGTTCCTGCGCTATCCCGACGGCCCCGAGGGCCAGCTCTTCTTCACCAAGAACCCGCCGCCCGGCACGCCCGACTGGGTGAAGACCGCCCCCGTGCCCCGCTCCGAGGACCCCTCCGCCGAACAGGTGGTCATCGCCGACATGGCCACCCTGATGTGGGCCGCCAACCTGGTCGTGGAGTTCCACACCCCCCAGTGGCCCGCCGGCAGCCCGGCCGTCGCCGACCGGCTCGTCGTCGACCTCGACCCCGGCCCGCCCGCCACCGTCGTCGAGTGCTGCGCCGCCGCCCTCTGGCTGCGCGAACGGCTCGCCGCCGACGGGCTGGAGGCCTACGCCAAGACCTCCGGCTCCAAGGGCCTCCACCTGTCCGTGGCCCTGGAACCGACCCCGTCCGAGCAGGTCTCCGCATACGCGAAGCTGATCGCCCAGGAGGCCGAGCGCGAGCTGACCGGCCTCGTCGTGCACCGCATGGCCAAGACCCTGCGCCCCGGCAAGGTGTTCGTCGACCACAGCCAGAACGCCGCCGCCAAGACCACCGCCGCGCCCTACACCCTGCGCGCGCGGGCCCGTCCCACGGCCTCCGCCCCGGTGTCCTGGGCGGAGGTCGAAGCCTGCCGTGACCCGGCCGACCTGGTCTTCCTCGCCGACGACATCGCTCCCCGGCTGGAGCGCGACGGTGACCTCTTCGCGCCGCTGACCGACCCCGGCCGCGCCGGGAGACTGCCCGGGGAGCGGACGTGATCCACGTCGCGCTGGCCACCGCCGTACGCACCCTGCCGCGCGGGGTGGGGCTCGCCTACGAGCCCAAGTTCGACGGCCACCGGCTCGTCGTCCTCCGCTCGGAGCAGGACGTGGTGCTCCAGGCCCGCTCCGGCCGGATCGTCACCAGTGCCTTCCCGGACCTGGCCGCGGCCGCACGGCAGTTGCCCGCCGGGACGGTCCTCGACGGCGAGGTCGTGGTCTGGAACGCGGGCCGCACCGACTTCGCCCTCGTCCAGCGCCGGGCGGCGGCCACCCCCGCGCGGGCCGTCCTCCTCGCGCAGAGCCTGCCGGCCTCGTACGCCGCCTTCGACGTACTGGAGCTGGCCGGACTCGACCTGCGGGCACGCCCGTACGAGCGGCGCCGAGCCCTCCTCGTCGACCTGCTGCTCCCGCTCGGCCCCCCGCTCCAGCCGGTGCCGATGACGACCGACCCGGAGCTGGCCGCCACCTGGTACGAGACGCTGCCCGCGAGCGGTATCGAAGGCCTCGTCGTCAAACGGCTCGACCAGGCCTACCCGGCCGGCCGCCGCGGCTGGCAGAAGCTGCGCCACACGGACGTGCGGGACGCGGCGGTCGTCGGCTACACCGGTACCCCGCGGCGGCCGGTGGCCCTGGTGCTGGTGCTGCCGGTGGGCGACGAGACGCCGCTGGTGTCGAGCCCGCTGTCGGCGGCGCTGCGTACGGAGGTGGCGGCGGCCGTCAGCGCCCGGGCGGCCACCGCTCCGGCCGGGGCCACCGTCACCGCGATCGGACTGGGCGAGGTCCCCTTCCGGCCGCTGGACCCGCCACTCACGGCGGAGGTCCGGCACGCCTCGGCGCGCCACCCGCCGCCGGAGGTGCTGCGGCTGCGGACAGACCTCTGACCCGCGCGGGAGGCACGGGTCGGAGGAGGGACCGGACGGGCCGGAGAACGGGGCCGGCGGTGCGTCGCGGGCGGGGGTCAGGTGCGGAAGGGCCGGTCAGCTGTGGGCGCCGCTGCCCGCGTCCGGCGGAGCACCCGGCTGGGCGTGCGGCGGCGGGCCCTCCGGATGCGCGTAGCCGGACTCCCGCCGGGCCCGCACCTCTTCGGGGTGGCTGGAGGTGGTCGAACCGAAGTTCCCGTACCCCTGCATCTCGTGCGGCCTCAGGCCGCTCGCGGGGAACTCCACGTGGTCGCGTTCCTCGCGGACCTCGTAGACCGCCCCGCCCTCGGGCAGGTGTGGCTGGCTCTCGGCGCTGGGCGGTGCGGGCTCCTGTGACCGGACCTTCTTGCCCAGCCAGAAGGCGCCGAGGAGGAAGCCGGCGACGATGATTCCGACGACCAGGAACCACGCGATGTCGGTGAGGGTCGAGTCCACGCTCAGGGTCGTGTCCATAGACCTCATTTTCCCGCACTTCTGTCCGATATGCGCCATTGTGGCCTGGATACGTTGCGGCATTCGGGGTACGCGCGCGATGAGCAAGGGGCTACGGGGAGCCCGGATCCGCTGCCGGATCTTCCATCCCGTTGCCCCGGACTGCCGATTCCGGAAGGAGGCCCGGAGATGCCCCGCGGATCCTCCCCCAAGCGGGAGCGCCAGTACGAGCACATCAAGGAGAGCGCCGAGCGGCGCGGCATGCCCGAGGAGGAAGCGAAGGAGATCGCCGCCCGCACGGTCAACAAGGAACGCGCCCGGGCCGGGGAGTCGAAGACCGCGAGCAGGCAGTCCCTGGAGGACATCTCCTCCGGCCGCCGCGGAGGCCTGCGCTCCCACTCGGGCGCCCAGGGCCCCACGTACGACCAGCTCTACGCGGAGGCCCGCCGCCGCAACATCCACGGCCGTTCGGACATGAACAAGGCCCAGCTCGAACGCGCCCTCGGCCGCTGAGCGCGGCCGGGGCCTGGCCGGGGCCTGCCGAGCCGCGGGCCAAGGGCTCCGCTGGGCGCCGGGCCGGACCGCGCTGAGCTGCGGGCCGTAGACCCGCTGAGCTGCGGCCTGATCACGCCGAGCTGCGGGCAGGGGCCCGGCCGGCGGGCCGCTGGGCCGCCCGGGGCCCCGCACGGGCCGGGCCCCGCACGGGCGGGCTCCTCTCACGGCCGCCCGGTCCGTGCGGGGAGCCCGGCGGCCAGCGCACGGCACGGCCCGGGCGCAGCCCGCCGCCCGCGCCGGTGGCCGGTCAGTCGCAGACGAACTGGTTCGCGCCCCGCATCAGCCGCGACCGCAGTCCGCCCGGCGCCGCCCCCAGGGCCCGCTCACGCTGCCGCCGCACCACGTACCGCCCGGGCGCGATGCCCGTCGCCCCGTGCTCCGGATGGATCAGGTGGACGACCGCGGCGGCCTCCAGCACCCCGATCGCCAGGTCCGTCGGATCCGTGACGTCCGACGTCCACCGGCACTGCCCGGGGTCGGCGACCAGGGTGTGCGGGTTCCCGCCCCCCGTGCTGCGCAGCAGCTCGACCCCCTGGGGCGGGACCGCCAGCCATCTCGCCTCCGGGAACCAGCGCATGCCCAGCCGCACATTCCCCAGCATCCCCATCGGCACCACCAGCAGATCGCCCTGCGCCTGCATCCCGTCCACCACCGGCACGGCCGTCTCGCGCGCCAGGTGCTCCAGGACGTCGAGCCCCGTGCGCTCCGTCAGTTCCCCGAGCGTCATCATGTTCCCCACCCCATCCTTGTCGTGTTCATCGCCGGCCGTCATGTCCTGCGCACGAGCTGCGCGTACTGCTGCCCGCTCACCCCGTACGACCAGCCGGCCGCGTCGAGCGGATCGTCGATGTGGGCCGGGACCCCGAGCCCGTACCGCCGACGCCGCCCGTCCGGCTCCACGGACCCGTTCACGGCCAGGAGCAGCCGGCCGGGCCGGCCCCACGCCCCGGCCGGTACGTCGTACAGCGCCAGCCGGAACCCCGGATTCCCGGGATCATCGGAGGCCCCGACGAGTTCCAGCCCGGCCTCGGCCACGTAGGCGTCCCAGCCGATGCGCTCGATGGCGCTGCGCCGGACCTCGACGTTCGGCTCGGCGTGGATCCGCTCGACGGTCGGCCCGCTGAGCACCCACTCCGGCACCACCGCGCCGTGCAGGACGTGCACCCCGCTGCCGTCCGCGTACCGGACCGCGGGCCCGTCGTCCCGGTGCAGCCGGATCTCGCCGTGCACCGCCCGGGGCGCCGGCTCCGTGTGCACGGCGACGGGGCGCTCGGCCATCACGCACCGCCCCGGGGCCGCCCACCACCAGCCGGTGCTCCGCGCGAGCCGCGCCCACAGGGCGAGCAGGTGCGCGTCGTCCGGCGCGTAACGGGCCAGCCCGATCCGGCCGCAGACGTCGTAGTGGCCGACCCAGTGCGCGGAGTGCTGCCCGTACCAGGTCATCAGGCCGGATGCGGAGGCCAGCCCGGGCACGGAGGCGCGTACGACCGAGCGCAGCGCGTCCGAGACCGAGGCCTGCAGGGCGTCACCCACCGCCGTCCGCACGACCTGGCGCAGCGGCTTCCCGCCGGCCAGCGCCTGCGCGGCCGGCACCGGGGCGGCCACCGGCCCGGACGCCGACCATTCGCTGCGCCACGGGTCGTCCGCCGCGTCGCCCAGCCGCTCCCGCAGGCCGGACTCCATGGCGGCGAGCCGCTCCACCAGCGGCAGCCGGAGCCGGAACGACGCCCGGCTCCGCTCGGCGTAACGCAACGGCGCGTGCCGGAAGGCGGGTTCCTCCCGTACGAGGTCCAGCGCGGCGGCGGGCGAGGCGGCCCACTCGAAACGCGGCGGAGCCTCCCCGAGCAGCCGGTAGATCTCACCGACTGCGTCCTCGGCCTCCGCGCGCAGGGCCGGCCGGGCACTCAGCCCGTACGCCAGCCACTCGTCCCGCAGCCCGCACGCCTCGTCCAGGCGGGCGGGCGCGCGGTCGAACTCCGGGGCGCTCACAGGCGCCCGGCGGAGTCCGCCTTTCGATCATCGAGAATCATCATGCGGGGCACAGTGCCAGCTGCCGTGCCCCGCATCAACCCATTTCCGGATCACCCCCGCAGCGGGCCGTCGGAGTCGCGCAGCGCCCGGGTCTCGCGCCCGCTGAGCACGCCCACGATCTCGGCGCAGATGGCCAGCGCCGTCTCCGCGGGGGTCCGGGCGCCGAGGTCCAGCCCGATCGGCCCGTGCACCAGGCCCAGCTGCGCCTCGCCCACCCCGGCCGCGACCAGCCCCTCCCGGCGGCGCGCCGTGGTCCGCCGGGAACCCAGCGCCCCCACGTACGGGATCCCGAGGGCCAGCGCGGCCCGCAGCGTCGGGACGTCGAAGTCGGGCTCGTGGCTGAGCAGCACCAGGCAGGCGGCGTCCTTGTGCTCCCCGAGCACCTTCTCGGCCTCCGCGGCCGCCTCCACGGTCCGGGCGCCCCATCCCAGCAGGGCCGCCTGCCGCTCGATGATCTCGGCCAGCTCGCCGCCGCCGCCGATGACCACGTACGGGGCCGAGGGGTACGCCTCCACGAGCACCAGCCCCGGATCCCCGTACAGCGCGTCCCGCCCGGGGCGCCGGGTCGCCAGCAGTTCGCCGGCCCGCCGCCCCGCATCGTCCCGCGGGGTGTCCGCGGCCCGTACGACCTCGCTGACGGCCTGGCGGGCGGTGTCGTCAAGCCGCGTCACCAACGCCACCCCGGCCCCCTGCCCGAGCAGCTCCCACCACTCGGCCGGGACCGCCGTGAGCGGCTGGAGCAGGATCTCCGCCTGCCCGCCGCAGGTCAGCTTCGCCGCCACGGCCTCGGCCCCGCGCACCGACACCTCACACACCCGGGCGGTGTCCCCCGCGGTCATGGCACCGGCCTCGGCGACCAGCTCGGCGTCGAACACCCCCCGGTACAGCGCCCCGACGCACTCCCCCCGCGCATCGACGAGCACGGCTCCCGCCGGATCCCGCGGCCCGAACCCCTGCTCGGTCACGGGCCGGGCCAGGTATCCCGCCCGCCCCTCGGCCATCCACTGCCGCGCCGTACCCACCAGCTCACGCATCTGTGCCGCCCCATCCTTCTGCGCGCTACTCCCCGCAAAGCACCAGGTCAACGGCACAGTGCGGCCTCAAGAACCACCCTATGCACGCCCCTCACCCCTACCCATCCCCCAAACCCACAGACCCCACCCCACCCCCCTCGTACAGACCACCGGAACCGGAACCGGCCCGGCTTCGGCCCGTCGGGCCCGTGGTCCGCCTCGGCCCCCTCATTTCTCCGGTTTTCCCTACTCCGCAAGGCTGTTGATCCGCTGCAACACGGTCAGCATCTCCGCGGGAACCTCATCCTCGCGGACGTTCTTGGCCAAGGCGTCGAAAGATACGGCCTTGTAGCCGTTGCTCTGCAAGTACGTGTTCAGGCCGGACATGATGCCCTTGGGTGGGCACACGGACCGGCGGTACTCGACGGAAGTCCACCGTGCCTCGAAATCCGCGAGGGTGGTGGCGGTGATCGTCGCATCGTCGAGTTTGGCCGACCTTTCGGTGGCCTGTCGCTCGCAGTTGAACTGCGCGAACACGGCGTTGCGCATCTCCTCCATGAGTGCCTCGATCGTCTGCTCGACCTCAGGAACCGGGCACTTCGAAAGACGGGAAATGGCAGAAGGGGAGATGAGATAGCTCTCCAGCTCCTTCTTCGCCCACACGTGGCAGTCCAGACCGGCCTTGGTGAGCTTGGCCCGTACGGCCTCCACCTGCGCAGGCGTCCTGTAGTCGCGGTCGAGGATCACCAGAGACCCCACGGAACTCTTCAGGAAGTCCTGCACCAGCCAGCCGAACGCTTCGGCGTTACCCCAGTTCGAGTAGCCGTTGATGGGTACGACCGCCAGGTCCATATCGGCTACGAGGTGGGCGAACCCGAGATTCCTGCCGAGGATGCGAAGCGTCCTCAGGTCCTTCCCTTCGACGAACACGATGCCCTTGGCTCGAAGGGCCTTCGCCATGCCCAGGTTGAACGCGGTACCCAGAGCCGCACTGAGGATCTCCATGCCCTCCTTCTTGGGGGCTCGAATGGCGTTCCTCTTCGATTTGTCGATCCACACGATGGATCGGATGTCGGCCTCGGCGAGCACTTCGCTCGAATGCGTAGCCAGCACCACCTGGATGCCCAGGGAGTCGATCAACCTGATCAGTCGTCGCTGCAGGTCGGCGTGGAGGAACACCTCGGGCTCATCCAGAACCAGAGTGGGAGCATCCCTCAGACGGTAGATGTGGAGAAGGAGTTGAAGCCAGATCTGGACCCCGTCACCTGCCCAGACGAGTTCCTTTTCCTTTCCGCTCCCGGGTTCCGTGTAGAAGACGTCGATGCTCGTTTTGGGCCCGTACTGGGTGACCGGAGGTGAAATCTCCATTCCACCCGTCCAAGGCTCGGCGAATTCGAGGAAATCGCCCCAGTCCTCATCGCTGAGGAAGCGCAGTTGGTTCCGGAAGTGTCGACTGCTGAGCCGCGAGGTCTGATTCTTCTTCACGTAATCGGAGGTCAAGATCTCCTCCACGTGCTCCAGCGGAGTCAGTGCGGGAATGATGCCGATGGGGGAGTACTCGTCCTTGACCTGCTTCGGCGACCTGGGGGTCCTGCCGGCTTCGTTCGTCAGGTAGAAGTAGGGGGTGTCATCGGCCTCGTCTTCGGTGTTCGGCCAGACGGCGCGAAGCTTGGACCCGTTCTTCCATGACAGTTCCAGGCTTGTTTCGGTGTTCTCCCTGAACTCGTGCCGCACGCTCTCGTTGAGCAGCTCGAAATCCTTGACGGGGATCGGGTAACCCTGAACCCAGGAGGATCCGTGCTGGCGGCTCAGTGAAGGCTTGGTCCGTTTGGCACTCTTCAAGCACGCCTCCGCGAACTTCAAAGCGGAGAGAATCGTACTCTTTCCTGCACTATTGGGCCCTACGAGGAGTGACGATTCGTTGAGTGTGATGGTGAAATTCTCGAATGCCTTGAAGTTCCGCAGCTTGATGTGACTGATCACCCTGGGCCCTCTCTGCCTCGCACCGGGCCGGCGGTCGCCCTCGAGCAGCCCGTGACGGCCGATCGTAGGAGAGGGCGACCCGCCACCGTACGCCTTTTGTCCTTTTGCAGCCCTCCGGGGTGCAATGGCCCACCGCCCGCACCCGGGCCTGCGTGCGGACGGGCGGCGGAGAGGCTCGAGGCAACTCTCTGAGGTCGCAACGCTCCCGCAGCCGCGGTCACTACAGGCACCCGGCCGTGTGGCGAGGGCGCTGGGGTGCGCATGGGCGAGACTTCTCGGCGAACTCGCCGGCGCGGGGCGTTCGGGGATCCGGCCCCAGCGGCTTCGGTAGGGCACCGGCGCCGCCGCACATGCCGCCAGCGGGTTCCGGCTCGTGTCGGGGCCCAGGGATTGTGAGCCGACGTAGCCGTGGTGGTCGCCGGGTCAGCCGGGGGACAGGGGGGAGAGGGCTCCGGGGTCGGCCGTGTACGGGGTGGGGATGACGGGGCCGCCGCACCAGGAGCCGGTGCAGGTCATGGTGTGCTCCTTCGGGTCGCAGGACGACGGCCCTGTGCTGACCCGCAGCCACCACATCTGCGCCCACCCCGGGGCCTGGCCGCATTCCCGCGCCGCCCACTCGGCCGGGTGA
Organism: Streptomyces sp. NPDC058646; assembly: GCF_042716875.1. Taxonomy (NCBI): domain Bacteria; kingdom Bacillati; phylum Actinomycetota; class Actinomycetes; order Kitasatosporales; family Streptomycetaceae; genus Streptomyces; species Streptomyces sp. NPDC058646. The sequence continues at coordinate 20,810 of NZ_JBHXRK010000012.1, forward strand.
TACGTGGATGATTTCTCCTCAGCAAGCGCATACGCGCATCTATGGTGCGTCTCGCTCTCTTACGTATTGGCGCACCGAGGAGTCGACGCAGCATGACGACATCGCCGGACCAACAGCCTGCCCAGGCGCATTACGGGCCGCCTCCGACCATCATCATCAACAACAACACCAGCAGCTCCGCCACGGCATCGGCTGCAGCAATGATCGGTGGGGTGGGACCGAGGCGCCGACGGCAGTCGCTCGCGGTTCATTTCTGGTTGTTTCTCTTCACAGCGGGCATCGGAAACGTCTTCTACGCGATGCATGTGAGCCGCTGGAACCGGGACCGGGGTCTGTAACACCGGGCAGACGCCCTGAGGCCCTTCCCCTATCGGCACTGCCAGGGAAGGGCCTGCGTCAGGCCTTCCCCTGGACGACACGCTCATCGGCCACGACGAGACCGGTATCGAGGTGGAACGACCACCCCGGCGGCCGCCCCCGGTACTCGGCGCTCTCCCCGTGTCGCCGAGCTCACTGGCAAACAGGGGGGAGATGCCGACGGCAGGTGGGTAGCCGCCGCATCGATGAGCGCGAACCCCGGGGCATGCGTGTTGTCCGGGTCGACCCGTGAGGATCCGGCAGGATCCAGGCCGCGCACAGGTCGCAGAGCTGTCATACGGCTGCGCAGGGCGGCAGTTGGCCGCGCATACGCGAAGACCCCGTCTCAGCTGACTCGCTGATGGCGGGGTCTTCGGGCACTTCCTGCGCAGTGCCCCCGGCAGGATTCGAACCTGCGCACACGGCTCCGGAGGCGGCGCACTGGGGTCCGGAAGACCTTGTCCGAGCCTGGCGGTAGTCAGGGAAACCGCCAGCGTGGTCATGGTGGTGTACCTACCTCGGGCGCCCCATGGCAGTAGGCATCGACCGTCCTCCGAGAACCCTCCGGGCACCGAAGCCCCTACGCGCGGCGGCAAGGTGATGGGCCCGGAGGCGGGAGCCTGCGCCGGCACTGAGCACGGGGTCCGAGGGGACGCGGCCGGTTCACCTCCGCGGGGTGACCGGACGGCGCTAGCCTGGCCGGGTGAATGCGCGTACTGCCCTCGCGAAATGGCTGGGCACCCTGGATCCCGAGCGGCTGACCGCATTGCTGGAGGAGCGGGATCTGCCGCTCGCCGCCGAGTACCGACGGATCACCACCCTCCGCGAGCTCGCCGAACACCTGCTCACCGACGCGTCGGTGGGCCAGGGCCTGATGGCGGGCACCGCCGGAGAACTGGAATTGCTCGCTTCCATCGCCGCCCTCGCCCTGGAGCGGCACGGTCCCGTAGCCGGTGGCGAGGCCGAGGACGGGCCCCGGTATCCCTGGCAACAGCGGAAGCCCGTCGCCGCGGTGGAGCCCGCGGACCGACTGGTGCCCGAGCGGGACGTACTGGCCTGGTTCGAGCCGGGGGAGGAGCGCCAGCGGGCGGAGCACACGCTCGCCGGGCTGCGGGATCGCGCGCTGTTGCTCCCCGCGCCCAAGGGGAAACTGGCGCTGCCGCCGCTGCTGCATGTCCGGGCCACTGGGTTCGACGGTTACGGGCGCACCGTCGACACGCTGCTGACCGCCGCCTACAACGCCCCGGAGGTCAAGCGGATCGCCGCGAACCTCTTCGGTGAGGGTGCGGCCCGTACCCGTGACCAGGCCCAGGAGCTGATCACCGAGATCCTCGCCGACCCCACCCACGTACGGGCGCTGGTTGCCGACGCCCCGTCCCGCGCCCGGGAGCTGCTGGATCACCTGGTGCCCGGTCCGCCCCTGCTGCGCACGCACTGCTTCGTCAGCCGGTCCGGGGCGCAGTACGCGGGCCCGGACTCCAAGTACGTCTTCCGGGAGGGCGGCAGCGGCGACGAGGGCACCGACTGGCTGGCCGCGCGCGGGCTCGTGGTCCCCGTAGGGGCCGACCTGGTGGAGCTTCCGTACGAAGTCGCGCGTGCGCTCCGCGACGAAGCCACGGCACCCATGCCCCGTCTGGAACCGGAGCCGCTCACGGCCACCGCGCCGCTGCCGCCCGGCTGGGAGGGCGAGGGCGGCACCGCCGCCGCGGCCGCTGCCTGGCGGGCCGAACTGGTCCTGCGGGCGCTGGCCGCCCAGCCGGTCGCCATCCGCAAGGCGGGTGGGATCGCCGTCCGGGACACCCGGCGGCTGGCCAAGGCGGCCGGGGCTGACGAGGCCGACACCCGGCTGTGGCTCGACCTCACCGTGAACGCCGGGCTCGCCTCACCCCAGGACGACGAGCCGGCCCCCGCCACCCGGGGCCGACGGAACAGCAACGCCCCCAAGCCCTCCGCCCGGCTGCTGCCCAGCGACCGCTACGACGCCTGGGCCGCCGCCCCGCCCGCGGGCAAGCTGCTGCCGCTGCTGGCCGCCTGGGCGGTCGTCCCCGAGGTCCTCAGCCACTGGCCGGACCCCGACGAAACCCCGGTCGCGCTCATCAGCCCGAGCGACGAGGACGCCGTGACCCTGCGCACCGGGGTACTGCGGGCTCTCGCCACCCTCCCCGACGGACAGGGACTGACGGGGGACGCGCAGGGATACGCCGAACTCCTGGTCCTGGCCGCATGGTTCCGGCCCGCCCTGCGCGCCCACCTGGCCGAGGACGGCACCGGAACCCTGACCGGCGGTGACGAACTGCTCGACCGGCTGGCCGCCACTCTGGAGGAGGCGGCCCTGCTCGGCGTGGTCGCCCACGGCGCGCTCACCCCCGTCGGACGGGCCCTGTGCCACCTGGTGGAGGCGGGCGCCGCCCACCACTACCCGGCCGTGCCCGGAGCGGGCGCCGACCCGGCCGCCCGCGGCTCCGAGGGCCTGGGCGAGGACCTTGCCCACCGCCCCGCGCTGGCCCAGGCCGTGACCGCGCTGCGCGAGGCCCTGTACGCAGCCCTGCCCGAGCCCAGCGTCACCGCCCGCTTCCAGAGCGACCTGACCGCCACCGTCACCGGCGCGCCCGCGCCCGCCCTCGCCGACCTGCTCTCAGCCGCCGGAGACATCGAGTCCGAGGGGCACGCGGTGGTCTGGCGCATCACCGCGGCCTCGGTACGCCGGGCCCTGGACGCTGGCTGGAGCGCCGACGAACTCCTCGACCGCCTGACCGAGGTGAGCGAACGGGGCACCCCACTGCCGCAGCCGCTGGCCTACACGATCAAGGACACCGCCCGCACCCACGGAAAGCTCAAGGTCGTCCGCTCCGCCTGCTGCATCCGCTCCGACGACACCGCACTGATCGCCGAGGTGGCCCAGGCCCGCGGCCTGGCCAAACTCCGCCTCCGCCGGATCGCCCCCACCGTCCTGATCTCCACAGCACCGCCCGAGGAGACCCTCACCGCCCTGCGCGCCGCCGGCTACGCCCCCACCCAGGAAGCCGAAACCGGCACCACGGTCCTCGACCGGGCCCCGGCCGAACGCGCGCGCAGCCTCCTCCCCACCCTGGACCAGGCCCACCCCCTGTACGGCGAACCCGCCCGCGGCGTCCCGGCCAGCGCCCGCACCCTGGCCTCCGCACTCACCTCGGCCGGCTAGGACGCGTGGGTCAGACCTCGATGACGGTGACCCGACCGCCGCACAACGCCGTCAGGTCCATCGGTGTGGAGGTGAGCCCGGTGACAGGGCCGGGCGAGCTGGGGGGCGGTGGCGCTGTGCACGGCATCGATGGCGTACATGTGCTTTCGCGCGCCGCCGTCCCGTTCGCCGTCCCGGATTTCGCCGATGGGAACGGGCGGCCGTGCCGCGTCGCTAGGCTGCCGGGGTGAACACCGCCACGCCACTTCTCCTTGATCTGGACTCGTTCCTCGCCCGGGCCGAAGAGCGAGGCGCCCCGCTGGACGCGCGGGCGGCCGAGGCCGTCCTCGGTCTGCTCGCGCTGGGCGAGGCACGCCGCGGGACCGGCCTGCCCGAGCCCACCGAGGAGCTCGCCGAGGAACTGCTGCACATCCTGCTCCCGCTGTACGTCAGCGCCACCGAGGAAGAGCTGCCGGCCTTCGTGGCCGCGCTGGTCGCACTGGTCGACCACACCCACGAGGTCGGCCGCCTCAATGCCAAGCGGCAGGCGAGACTCGTGTCGCGGGTGCACGAGCTGGCCGAGGGCTTCACCCAGGCGATGACCAGCCCCCGCCGCCTCACCTGGCCGCGGCTGTACGGAATCCTGCTGCGCGCCGCGGGCGTGGACGCCACCGATCCCCGGGCTGTGCGCGACTGGCTGGAGGCGTTCGCCGCGCGCCCGCAGGCCGAGCGGAACGCCGCGTTCGGCTTCGCCTCCTCCTCTCCGAACGGACCGCTCGCCGAGGCGGCATACGCGGAGGCACTGTGCGCGGAACGCTCCCGGCAGGCCCGTCCGCTGCTCGCCGCACGGCTGGAGGCCGTGGCGCTGGCCGAGCAGGTGCGGCCCCGCCCCGGCGAGGGCCTGCTGGTCGCCGATGCCCCGGCAGGCAAGCCGGACGACGAGAGGGACGACTGGTACGAGGCGCAGGCGGCGGTGCTCGCGGATCGCTGGACGGCAGCCGGGCTCGACGCCCTGCTGCGCGGACCCTTCGCGCACCTGGCGCCGGGCGGCGGCAGCGCTCCCACTCCTCTCCTCGCCCTCGTCGAGGCCATGGCCGGCCAGCACCTGGAGATGAATGGCGACGCCTTCGCGCCGCTGCCCCCGGCCCCGTTGCCGGACTCCCCGGAGGAGCAGGCCGCGCTGCTGCGTTCCGCCCCGCTCCCCCAGCTCCTGGCGCGAGCCGCCGCCGATCCGCAGGGCGCGGACGAGCGAACGCGCGAACTGGCGCTGGCGAGCGGCTTCCTGGTGCGGGAGCAGGGCGGCGCGTTGAGCGCGGGGCCATCGGCCGAGGCCTGGCGTGAGGGTGGCCCCGCCGAGCTGACCGGGCTGACCCTGAACCTGCTCGGCGTCGTGCTGACACAGCCGGCCGGGGAGGAAGAGACCGCGGAGGAGTACGACGGCGAGCACCTGCTCACCCTCTACCTCCTGTGCGAGCAAGCGGGGATGGCGCAGTCCGTGGCCCGCGTGGCCGCCCTGAACGACATGTGGTTCGTGCCGCCGGGCCATGAGAGCGACCCCGACGCGTCCGTCCCGATCACCGGAGACTACGAACTGCCCGACCCCCAAGCCCTGTCCGCGGTCCTGGGGATCCCGGCACTCACCGAGTCCGACCGTACGGATCTGATCCCGTCCGCTGCCCGCCTCGTGCGCCTGATGGACCGCCTGGCCGCTCTGGGTATCACCGAGCGCACCGGAGACGCCGTCAGCCTCACCCCTCTCGGCTCCGCCCTGCTGCGCGACACCCTCCTCGTGGGTCTCGAAGGCGACGCCGCCGATGTCTTCCCCACGCGGGAGCAGATGCTCGCCTGGGATGCGGAACGGCTCGTCGCGGCAGCCCAGTGGTGGCCGAAGCGGGCCGCCCGGCCGACCATCGGCGATTGGCTGGACGCACAGGGCACCGACGGATGGACCCCTCTGTTCGCGGCGATCTCCGCCGCCTGCCCCGAGGCCGAGCCCGCGAGGCGGCGGGCGCTGCTCGCCGCTCTCGACGCGATGGCCGTGCCCGACGAGGCCCTGTACACACTGCTGGCCGACCCGGTCCTGGGCGGCTGGGCCGAACACACCCTGCACGCACGCGGCCAGGCGCCCGACCCCTCAGCCGTTCCGTTGTCGGCCCGCGCGGTGTACCTGCTCGACGCGCTCGAAGCCGTACGGAGCGCCGCATCCCTCGACCACCGCATGACGGCGTCTCCGAATGAGGAGGAGCCCGAGCTGTTCGCCGAAGTCCACGCCGTCTTCGACAAGGCCGCAGCAGCCTGGCCCAGCGGCGGCCCGGCCCTGGTCACCGCCCTCACGGCGGCGGACCCGTATACGTCCGCCTTCCTGGCAGGGCAGCTCTCACACCACCCCGACCGCGCCACCGCCGAACAGGCCCGTCGCGCCTGGCGGTCCTTCGAGACCAGCGGTACGACCCGCTCTCCGGGCAGGAAGAAGCCCGCCAAGCGCGCGGGCGGGAAACGCAAGCGGCGCTGACCGACGTGAACACCGGGCCGGGGCCACGCGGAGCCGGGGCCCGCGCCCGCCCGGCTCCTGTCCCCGGGCCGCCCGTTCAGCGCACCTGCGTGACGAACGCCCGCCAGGCGCCGGCCCCGAACCCGATCACAGGCCCGGCGGGCCGCTTGCTGTCGCGGACGGGGACGACGCCGGGGACGTTGTCGGCGACCTCGACGCACTCGTTGTTGCCACCGCTGAACGTACTGCTGCGCCACATCGCGCCTGTCAGATCGGGCGCCCCATGGCGTTCGCTGATCATGTTCTGTGCTCCTTGGCTCTGCGCTGAATGACAGTGCGGGACTCGACGGGTGACAGCGCGGACGTGCGTGCAGCGTCGAACAGATCTTGGTAACGGGCAACCTCCGCTTCCCGTTCGAACCAGATGGATCCGGTCGGGTTGTCCGCCAGCACCACGTCGAGTGCCCCCTCCTCGCGGAACCCCAGCACTACGTACGGGCCGAACATACTCGCATGGGCCCCGCGTGAAAATGGCAGCACTTGGACGGTGACGTTGGGCAACTCGGAGGCGGTCAGCAAGTGCTGCAACTGCGCGTGCATCACGTGCGGACCACCAACCTGCTGGAGGAGTACACCTTCCGAAAGCACAGCCCAGAGCTGAAGAGGCGACTCGCCAGTCAGCCGGTCCTGTCGCGCGAGTCGTACCTGAACGAACTTCTCGATCTCGTCGCCGGTTTGCCACTGCTGGGAGGCGACAGTCACCGCACGTACGTAGTCGGGGGTTTGAAGGAGCCCGGGAATGAGCTGGGCCTGGAAGGTACGGATGGATCCGGCGATCGCTTCCAGCGCGATGAAGTCGCGATATGTGTCGGCGAGAACCGGGCCGTATTGGCTCCACCAGCTCTCCCTGCGGCGGCGGTTGGCCTTCTTGGCGAGCGCACTCAGCCGGGGTAGCACTTCTCCGTCAGCGACCCCGTACGCCTGCAGCATGGCGGTGAGGTCCGGCAGTCGGACCGTGACCCGGCCGTTCTCGATGCGGCTGATCTTGCCCTTGGTGCAGTCGAGTGCTTCGGCCGCATCTGCGGTCGTCAGGTTGGCTGCCTCGCGCAAACGCCTCAACTCATCACCAAGTTGGCGCCCAAGGACCGTCGAGGGAGTGGTGGTGCTCTTGGCTTCCATGTCAACACCTCTAGCAGAGCGTGACGCCTCAGGGGTCTGCCGTAACTCGAAGGAGCGAAACTAGCTCACAAATCTACTGGCAACGTTGCAAGTTGGCGAGACGCCCGGCCATGCTCATGAACACGGCACCGGCCGCCTGGCGCTGGTGGATCGCCGACCCTCAGGGGGTTGCATCATGACTGGGTTGATCGACGTCACTTTCCGGCTCTCACGCCGACCCCGCAGCGCGCCAAGGGCCCGCGCGGCACTGCACGCCCTACTTGGGGACTGGGGCGCGGGGGACGACCTCCTCCAGACCGCCGAACTCGTCCTCTCCGAACTCGTGACCAACGCCCTCCGCGCACCCGCACCCAGCGACCGCCAGGTCGGCGTACGGATCGCGCACTCCTCGACGGACGGGCTGCTGCGCCTGGAAGTGAGCGACGCCGGATCCGGCCGGCCGGAACTCCGCCACCCCGCCATGGACGACGAACGCGGCCGGGGGCTACGGCTCGTGGACGCGCTCAGCCACCGCTGGGGCGTCACCGCACGCGCGGGCGGCATCGGCAAGACGGTCTGGTCGGAGCTGAAGGCCCCCGACCTCCTCCCCACCCCGTCAACGAGGGAGGTCGCGGCGGTCACGGTCAGCCCCGGCCAACAGATCCGCGTCTGGGGCGCGTGGCGCGAGGTCCGTACCGTGCGGACGGCCCGCCACGCCACCGGCGGCCTGACCGTCGTCCTCGGCCTGGACGAAGGCCCGCCGCTGCGCCTGCCCGCTGCGGAACCGCTGTCCGTACGAGGGCTGCCGTAAGGTGAAACGCGCCGTACGAGTGCCGAGTGCGATGTACACCCAGGCCCCGCAATCACTCCCCGCAGGCAAGGAGGCGACACCGTGGCGGACCCGGCCCACCACCCCATCCCCGTCCGCCGCGGACACCTGCGCGACGCCGCCGAGCAGATCGAGCAAGCCACCGGCATGCGCGTGGAGATCATCGGGGGCACCCTCATGATGTCCCCGAGCCCGAGCGGCAAGCACGCCGGGACCGTCATCGACCTGCGCGACGCCATCCGTCCGAGCCTCGCCGCCGCATACGAGGCGTACGAGAACGTGTCCGTCCCAATGCCCGACGATCCGGACGACTACGCGACCCCGGACCTGACCATCGGTCCCCGCGCCTTCAAGGAGGACGACGGCTGGCTCCTGGAGGCGGACGCGATCGCCCTCGCGGTAGAGGTCATCTCACCCAGCGAGCGGCTGAGGGGGATCAACGAGAAGACCGCGTGGTACGCGGCGGCACGTGTCGCCCGCCTGTTGCAGATCGACCCGCGCACGGGCACGTGGTCCCTGTTCACCCGTCCGGGAGAAGGCGAGTACAAGGGCGTCGTCCACGGAAAGTACGGCGAACCGGTCCCGCTGCCCGACGACCTCGGCGGCGACCTGCCCACTTCGGGCCTCCCCCTGTACGGGACGCCGCCCGGCGCTTGAGACGCCGAGGGCGCCACGGGCAGCAGTCCACAGCGCCCTCACCCATCCCAGAGGTCAGCCGAGAACCTTGGCGATCGCGAGAGCGATCCGCTCGACCCAGTCGATCGCGTCCGTCACGTCGGCGTCGGAGATCGGGCGCCGCCGCTTGAGATCGCCGTCCAACAGGTCCGCGTCATGGGCGATCTTGTTGCGGCGGTCGGTGATGGAGATGTACTGCTTCTTCAGCGTCTGGTCGGTCATCCCCGTGCGGCCGTGGTGCCACTCGTTGAGCTGGACCGCGGCCTTGGCCCAGATGTTCTCCTCCGTGACCAGCTTCAGCGCCTCGCTGATCTTGCGCGGGTTCTGGAGGGAGGCGTTGGCCCACTTCGCCTTGACGTGCTCGGACACGGCGTCGGCGAGCGTGGTGGTGCCCCGTCGTACCTCCTCGACCTTCTCCAGCGGCAGCTCGAACTTCGTCAGCTGGTACGGCATTCCAGGACTGTCCGCTGCGGCGAGGTCGGCCACCCGGCGGTACAGCTCCTCGTGGAACCAGTGGTCGATGGCGCTGACCGCCTGCACCCACGCGGCGCGGTAGAAGTCACCGATGTCGAAGACGGGGGACTGGAAGGCGGCCAGGCTCTGGCCGGCGAGGACCATCTTCCGGGCGTACTCGATGTTGGTCTTGAACGCCTGGAACTCGCGCGTCTGCGGATGCGGAACTGCCATGGGATGCCCCCGTCTCGCTGATTGATCGAGATCAAGACTTCCGGCGAGACGGGGACGGGTCAACTCAGTTGCGGTTAAGCGCCTTCAGCTGGCTCGATCTCGTCAGTGTCGGCCGCGATCTCGCCACCGAGCGCCTCCGCGATCGCGGCGAACTCGCTGAGCGCGGCCTGCAAGTCCTCCACGATCTCCTGAGCGATCACCTCGGGAGGCAGCAGGCTGTCGGCGTCGTCGAGGGCCGGGTCCTTCATCCAGGTGATGTCGAGGTTCACCTTGTCGCGGGCGATGAGTTCGTCGTAGTCGAAGCACTTGAAGCGCTCGGTCTCGACGCGCTCACTTCGGTCCTTGCCCGGCAGGTAGGCCTCGACGAACTCCTCCAGAGCCGCGCGGGTCAGCGGGTGCTGCTTGAGGGTGAAGTGCTTGGCGGTGCGGAAGTCGTAGACCCAGAGCTTCGAGGTGTTGTGCGCGCCTCCGCTGCGCGGCGGCTTCTTCTCGAAGAACAGGACGTTGGCTTTGACGCCGCCCGCGTAGAAGATGCCGGTGGGCAGACGAAGGATCGTGTGGAGGTCGAAGTCTTCGAGCAGGCGACGCCGGATCTTTTCGCCGGCCCCACCCTCGAAGAGCACGTTGTCGGGGAGGACCACCGCCGCGCGGCCGTTCATCTCCATCAGCGACATGATGTGCTGGAGGAAGTTCAGCTGCTTATTGGTGGTGGTGGCGCGGAAGTCGGCACGGTCGTAGGAAATGTCCTGCTTGTCGGCCTTGCCGTCGGTGCCGACGATGGTGATCGCGGACTTCTTGCCGAAGGGCGGGTTGGCGAGGACCAGGGAAGCGTGCTGCTTGGGCTGTTCGGCGAGTGCGTCCCCCTCGGTGATCAGGGACTTTCCGTCGGCGTCACCGATGCCGTGCAGCAGCATGTTCATCGCGGCGAGGCGGGCGGTACCGGTGACCAGCTCGTTGCCCCAGATCTTGCCGTCCCCGAGCGCGAGCCGCTCCTCGCGGGAGAGGTTCTGCATGTGGTGCTTGCGGATGTAGGCATGCGCGGCGATGAGGAAGCCGGCGGTTCCGCAGGCGGGGTCGGTGATGGTGTCGCCCGGCTGGGGCTGCATCACGTCGACCATGGCATCGATGAGCGCCCGGGGCGTGAAGTACTGGCCGGCGCCCGTCTTGGTGTCCTCGGCGCCCTTGGCGAGCAGGCCCTCGTAGGCGTCGCCCTTGAGGTCCGTGCCCTGGATCGTCCAGTCCTCCTTGCCGATCAGCTCGACCACGAGCTTTTCGAGGAGGGCGGGTTCGGTGATCCGGTTCTGCGCCTTGGCGAAGATCCGGCCGAGGGTGGTACCGGGGCTCTTGCCGAGCTCGGCCAGGATCTCGCGGTAGTGGACTTCGAGCTCGATGCCCTTCTTGGAGGCGAGCGACTGCCAGTCGTACTTGGCGGGTACGACGGTCCGGGCTTCGGCCTCGGTGAAGGGGTCGGAGGCGATCTCGTCGGCCATCTTGAGGAAGAGCAGGTACGAGAGCTGCTCGACGTACTCGATGGTGGACAGGCCGTTGTCCCGCAGGACGTTGCAGTAGTTCCAGAGCTTCGCGACCAGGGTGTTGGTCTGAGCGTGCGCCAGGGCGGGGGATGCGGGGGTCACAGCGGAAGCTCCTGCTGAACGGCGGTGGCGGGGGAGGGGGTTGATGCGGGGGCCGGGTGCGGCGCGGCTTCGGCCGCCTTACGGGGCCGACGCGTGCCCCGTTTGACCTTGCCGCCCTGAGCTTCGCGCTCGGCCCGGATTCGGTCGAGGAGCACGGAGGCGGGCTCGTCGGCGGGGTCCTGGGGGACGAGTTGACCGGTGAATGCGCGCTGTAGCAGTGCACTGCGCAGGTGGTCCGCCCGCGTCCGGGCGACGTCGGTTGCGACGGAGAGCCGCATGGCCTTAGCCGCGGCTGCGGCCACAGCTTCGAGAGTCTCTTGCTGAACCGCCAGGGGAGGTAGTGGCACTGGAAGCTGAGAGAGAGTTTCTGCGCTCAGGTTGTACTGGCCAGCCGATGATGCGGCGTACCGCTCGATCGCCTGCCGCCAAAGCGGGCTCTGCGTGACTAGTTGAACCCAGCGCGGTTCCACGATTCCGGGCGTGAGGCGGAATCTGATCAAGTAGGACGCAAAGGCGTAGGGAAGTGATTCCTCCACGACGCCCACCCTGCCGATGAGGCTTGGGCTGCCGTTCGTACGAACGAATAGCAGGTCCCCGGGATCGATGGCGAACTTGGCCAAATCGAGAGTGGGGTCAAGCGCATACTTCATGTCCGAGAGATCGAGTGATCCCTGCTGGACATTTGGAATACGCAGAACCGGATAGCCAGACGCCCCATAGTCGCACTTGGTCGATGTGCCGTATCCGGATGAGTACGACAGATCTCCCAGGCTGACGGTCGTCCAATTCTTTGGAAGAGTGTAGTCGGGGATCCGTACGGGCTGTACGGGCTTCCAGCGGCGGACAGCCATCTTGCTGCTCGCCTGGCGAGCAGCACTCTGGTCTACGGCCTCGTCGGCGTGTACCGAGCGACTGAAGCCGCCAGACACCGCGCGTCCGTATAGAACCGATGAAAGTCGCTTGGCCTTCGCCCGAGCCTTGGCCAGTTCAGCGATGCCGACGTCGAGGCGGGAGAGGTGGTCTTCGAGGGCTTCGACGATGCGGTGCTGCTCTGCAAGCGGCGGAACCGGCATTCTGACGCTCGCGATGGTTGACTGGTCGATCTTCGGCATCGAGCCCGCCAGTCCTTTCGCGTGCGCCTTGAAGTAATCGCGGACGGTCTTGCTGCGCAGCATTAGGGCAGCGAACTCGGGCGTGATGCAGGAGTTCAACCTCACGCGAATGAGGAGGTCTGGGTAGATCGCCCAGTTCTCGCGCCCCTTGTAAAGTGCTGAGGTTCCGACGAGGTCAGGCGTGTTCGACCGTTGGATGAGGATGTCGCCGGGCTTGAGCCACAGGTCGTCCACGCGTTCCGGGTCTGCGCAGGTGACTTTCGTGTACTTCTCGCTGAAGTCATTGAGGGTGACAGCAGTCAGGCTGAGGGTCCTGATCCCGTCGGATTCTGTCGTGATGCGTGCCGAGTGTCCGTTGCGCAACGGTTCGCGCAGCAAATCTCCGAGTTCGGCTACAGCCCAACCCCCCGGAAGTTCCACGTCACTCAAGCCAATTCTCGATTCAACTCACTCAACAAAGACCGCACATCCCGCCCCGGGAACGCGTGCTGGAAGCCGCGGCCCCCGCCCTTCCCCTTGAAGGGCTCCGCGTTGAACTCCTTGGTGCTGATGCCGACGTCACTCGCCACCACGTCCCGTATGGACCGCAGCCACCACAGCTGCTCGTCCGAGAAGTCCGCCCCGGCCTGGCCCTGCTTCAGCAGCCACGCCTCGAAGCGCTCCTCCACCGTTTCACGGTACGGCCGCAGCTCCTCGTCCACGCCCAGTTCGTACCGGATCAGGGAGATCAGATCCGGTACGCCCGCCTCACGGCCGGGGGAGTGGGCTGCCGCGCCCAGGTCCTCGTAGTACGTCCAGAGGACCTTCGGGGTCCACCCGAAGTGCGGGCGGCGGATCTCCAGCGCCAGTTCCTGGAGCGCCGCGTACGTCTCCGCCGGGGAGACCGACCGCGGGCTCGTCAGGGCGATGCTGACCGCCGTGATGCGGTCGCGCTCCTCCTTCAGGAGCCGGCTCCAGCGGTCGATATGCTCCTTCGCCCGTTCCTCGCGCGGGATCTCGTCCAAAGCCGTCATCGCGACGGGCGTGAACTCGTCGAAGACGTAGTCCTTGTCCCGGCGGATCTCGATGATGTGCCGCCGCAGCTCAGGCCGCTCCGTCAGCGGCGCGATCGCGTTCTCGATCAGTCGCCGGGCGGCCGCCTGGCCGCCCTCGTCCAGCGCGCGCTCCTGCCGGTCCGGGTCCACCGCCTTGACGATCGCCCCGGCGATCTCGGACAGCGTCCGCCCGCCCGCAGCCCGCGTCAGCTGCTCGCGTTCCTCCGTCGTCAGCTGCTGGTTGAGGCGAGCCAGCCGACCCGCCAGGATCTCGGCCTCGTTCGCGCTGATGGACTTCGTGCCGGCCTTGTCGAGGAGCTTCGCCAGCGATACCTGGCGCTCACCCGCCGGAACCAGCGGGCGGGCGTCCACCAGGGGCGAGTCCGTCACGCCCACCGCGTCCACCAGCACGAAGCGGTCCTTGCGCACCGACGCGTCCGCGTCCGGCGTGACCTCCTGGAGCTCCGTCGCGTCGATGGTCCGGGCGCCGCGCCCCTTCATCTGCTCGAAGAGCACCGCGCTGCGCACCTCCCGCAGGAAGATGACGCACTCCAGGGCCTTCACGTCCGTGCCCGTCGCGATCATGTCGACGGTGACGGCGACCCGCATCCGGGGCGAGGTCCGCAGCGCGCGGATCAGTTCGTCCGGGTCCTCGCCGGCCTGGCGGCTCTTGTAGGTGATCTTCTTCGCGAAATCGTCCCCGCGCCCGAAGATCTCCTTGACCTGGGCCAGTACGTCCTCGGCGTGGTCCTCGCCGACCGCGAAGATCAACGTCTTCGGCAGCTCGCTCCGGCCGGGGAACCAGCGCTGCCAGTTGTCCCGGTACGCCGTCAGGACCGCCCGGATCTCGTCCACCGTGACCACCGACCGGCCGATCTGCCCGGTCGTGTACGTGAAGTCGTCGTCCAGCTCCTGGTAGCGCTGCCGCCGGGTCTTGCGGTCCTTGATCCGTACCGTCGTACCCGACTCGATCTTCGCGCCGCCGTTCTCGCGCAGGTCGGTCCGCATCCGTACGACGTCGAAGTCGACGTTCACCCCGTCCGCCACCGCCTGCGGATACGTGTACTCGGAGACCAGGTTGCGGCCGAAGAAGCCGAGGGTCTGGAGCGTGGGCGTGGCGGTCAGGCCGACCAGGTGCGCGTCGAAGTACTCCAGGACCCCGCGCCACAGCCCGTAGATCGACCGGTGGCACTCGTCCACGATGATCAGGTCGAAGGACTCGATCGGCACATCGGGGTTGTAGGAGACGTCGATCGGCAGGTCGGTCGCGTACGTGTCCTCGTACGCCTCGCTGTCCGCGGCCTCGTCCGCCTGCTCGTCCTCGGCGAGGGTTTCCCCGCGCAGGAGCGAGTACATCTTCTGGATCGTGCAGATGGTGACCGACGAGGTGTCCTGGAGTCCGGCGGCACCCAGGCGGTCGACGTTGTAGATGTCGGAGAGCTTGCGGCCGTCGTCGGGCGTCGTGAACTTCCGGAACTCGTCGTACGCCTGCCTGCCCAGGTTGTTGCGGTCCACGAGAAACAGGACCCGGCGCGCCTTGGCGTGCTTGAGCAGCCGGTACGTCTGCGCCACGGCCGTGAAGGTCTTGCCGGCGCCCGTCGCCATCTGGATCAGCGCCCGCGCGCGGTCCTCACCCAGGGACTTCTCCAGACCGGTGATCGCGTCGATCTGGGCGAGGCGCAGGCCGTTGGCCTCCAGCACGGGCAGTTGGCGCAGAGCCGCGCGGAATGTGAGGGCGTCCGGGTTCTCCTCCGCGCGCCGCATCCACGCGGCCACCGTCTTGGGCCGGTGGAAGGAGAAGACCTCGCGGGAGCGGGCGTCGGGGTCGAGGCGGTTGATGAAGTACGTCTCGGTGCCGGTGGTCGCGTACCGGAACGCGAAGGGCTCGGCCTCGCGCCAGACGGCGAGGCGGTGCTCCTTCAGGACTCCCGACGCGTACCGGTCATTCTGCTCGACGGCGCTGGACAGGTGGTCGCCCTCGCGCTTGGCCTCCACCACGCCGACGATGTGCCCCTCGACGTAGAGGACGTAGTCCGCGCGGCCGGTCGCGAGGGTGAACTCGCGGACCGCCACGCCCTGACCCGCCTCCGGGTTGACCTGGTCGCGGTCCTGTACGACCCAGCCGGACGCGCGCAGCATCCCGTCGATGGCGTCGCGCGCCTGCACCTCGTTGAGCGGGGCCGGCCGCTGCGCACGGTGGATGATCGCCTCGCGGCGCTTGGCGTCCACCTGCCGGGGCTGCTGACGGGCAGCCTCGTACTTCGCCTGCTGAGTGGTGCGCAGCTCATCGATCTGCGAGGTCAGCTGCTCGACGCGGGCCAGCAGCTCGCTCTTGTTCGCGTCGGCGCTGGCGATGAGGTGCTCGGCCTCGGCCCGTGCCCTGCGCTCAGCTTCGAGAGCGTCGCTGGACTCGGCGAGCCGGGTCCGGGCCTGGGTCAGCGCCTGGCGGTGGCCGTCGAGGGCCTCCCGCAGCTCGGCCAGCTCGGCAGGGTCCGTGACCTGAGCGGTGTCACCGGGGTCCGTGGGCGGCACGAACTGGGCGACCGTACGCCGGCCCTCGATGGCGTCGTGGAACCAGAGGCCCAGCTTGTAGCAGACGCGTACGGCGGCCAAAGCGCGCGCGGTGTCGAAGAGGTGGCTGTGCGCGGCCTTGTTCCGGTCGCGACGCAACCGGTCGAAGTCATCACGGATCTCGGGGACGAGTACCCCGGCACGGGTCAGCGCGGTCAGCCGGTCGATCTGCCGGTCTCCCTCGACCCGCATGCCGATGCGGGTGATCAGCTCCTCCGCGAGGACCTCACCGAACTGTCCTGCCTGCACCAGCGATGAGTTGGGGTGGGTGAACACCGTGGCCTCGGCCGAGGCGCCGTACAGGGAGAGTAGGGGCTGGTGCTGGTAGAGGACCCCGAAGTTCGGTGATCCCTTCGCGAAATCGCGAAGCCTGTCGTCCACGGTGTTGTCCCCCCGAAAATCTGGTCTGCGGGTATCCACGGTGCGAAACACAAGAAGACCCTCCGAACAGCTAGTGACACTGTTTGGAGGGTCTCTCTGGCACTTCCTGCGAAGTGCCCCCGGCAGGATTCGAACCTGCGCACACGGCTCCGGAGGCCGTTGCTCTATCCCCTGAGCTACGGGGGCGCGTCCGCCGTGTTGCGGCGACGGGTTGAACACTACCAGCTTCCCCGGGGTGATCAGGAACCGGTTTGGCGGGTTCAGGGGGGTGCTTCGCCCTCAGGGGGTGGAAGTGCCGAAAACGCGGACGCGGGGGCCCGGCTCGACCTACTCTCGAGTTGTGCCAGGCGCCTCGGGCCGGGTGCTTGTTGTCGACGACAACAAGGTCATCCGGCAGCTGATCAAGGTCAATCTCGAGCTGGAGGGCTTCGAGGTCGTGACCGCGAACGATGGTGCCGAATGCCTGGACGTCGTGGGTCGCGTGTGCCCCGATGCGATCACGCTCGACGTGGTCATGCCCCGTCTGGACGGGTTCGCCACCGCCGCGCAGCTGCGGGCCGATCCGCGGACGCGGGACCTTCCGGTGGCCATCGTCAGTGCCTGTACGCAGAACGAGGTGGAGACCGGGATCGCGGCCGGGGTGGACGCCTTCGTGGCCAAGCCCTTCGAGCCCGCCGAGCTGGTGCGCGTCGTGCGGCGGCTCGTCGAGCGCAAGGACCGGCGCGACGGGTGGAAGGGGACCCCCGCCGGGCGGGGGAGGGGTTAGGGAGCGTCCGTCCCCGCCGATCCGGGCCCGGCCCGACCGGCAGGGCACCTCCTGGGGCGACCCGTTCCGGGCCGGCGCAGGCCCGTACCCGTGCCTCGCCGCGCTGCCGGCCGAGAGGCGTGACCGGGGTAGGCGGCGCCTGGGCGGACGGGGCCTGTTCATATGGCGAAACCCTTCGCGGAACCCGGGGCCTTCTCCCCTAGGCTGGTCCCGTGACCCCCGCTGACCTCTCCCGTACCGTCGTGCGCGCCGTGCGCTGCGCCGTCGAGGACGGGGAGCTGCCGGCCGGTGCCGGGGTGCCCGGTGGGCGGGTGGTCGTCGAGCGGACGCGGCCCGGCGGAGTGGGGGAGTACGCCACCCCCGTCGCGTTCCAGGTCGCCAAGGGTGCCGGACGCCGCCCCGCCGAGGTCGCCCGGCTGCTCGCCCGCCGGCTGGACGAGGTGCCCGGGATCGACCGGGTCGAGATCACCGGCGCGGGCTTCCTGAACTTCGTGCTCGCCCCGCCCTCCGCTGCCGACGTCGTCCGCGCCGCGCGGGCCCACGGACCCCGGTGCGCGGAGGAGGCGCCCCTGCCCGGCGTGACCGGGCTCCGCGAGCAGGCCGTGCACGGGGCCGTGCTGCGGATCCGCCGCAGCCAGGGCCTCGACCCCGCCCCGCCTCCGGGAATCGCACCCACCGCGCCGACCGCACCCACCACCCCCGTGGCCCCCGTCGCCCCCGTCGCCCGGCGCGACGGTGACGTCGTCGCCCGCTACGGGGCGGACGCCGCCCGCTGGGCCATGCTCACCGTCGCCCCCCAGGAGACCCCGGTCTTCACCCCGGCCCTGCTGCTCCAGGGCGAGGCCGACGAGTTCTTCCGGGTCCGGTACGCCTTCGCCCGCAGCCGGGCCCTGCTGCGCAATGCGGCCGACCTCGGCTTCGGACCCGCCGCCGGGGACGTCGACGCCCCGGCGCTGCTGCGGGCCCTCTCCGAATACCCGCTCGTCCTCGAAGCCGCCGCGCACCACGGCGCCCCCGAGCGGCTCGTCCGGCACCTCGTCGTGCTGGCCGACGCCCTCCTCGACTTCCAGTACCGCGTACTGCCCCACGGGGACGAGAAACCCTCGGCCGCCCACCGCGCCCGGCTGGCTCTTGCCGAAGCCGCCGGGACGGTGCTGGCCGGCGGCCTGGCCCTCCTCGGTATAGACGCACCCGAACGCCTGTGACCTGCGAAGAGAGATTCCGATGAGCCGTTCCGCGCACCCCGCCGGACCCCGCCACGCCGATGTCCTGCCCGAGGGGCACTACTCCCCGCCGCCCGCGGACCTGAACGTCCTCGACGAGAAGGTGTGGGCGCGGACCGTCCGGCGCGGCGACGACGGCGTGGTCTCCGTCGGCGGCATGGAAGTGACCAGGCTCGCCGAGGAGTTCGGGACCCCGGCGTACTTCCTGGACGAAGAGGACTTCCGGGCGCGCTGCCGGGCCTGGGCGCACGCCTTCGGCAAGGACGCCGACGTGTTCTACGCGGGGAAGGCGTTCCTCTCCAAGGCCGTCGTGAAGTGGCTCGAGGAGGAAGGGCTGAACCTCGACGTCTGCTCCGGCGGTGAGCTGACCACCGCCCTGGCCGCCGGGATGCCCGCCTCCCGGATCGCGTACCACGGCAACAACAAGTCGGTCGCCGAGATCACCCGCGCGGTGGAGGCCGGGGTCGGGCGCATCGTCCTCGACTCCTTCCAGGAGATCGCCCGCGTCGCGCACGTCGCCCGTGAGCTGGGCGTACGCCAGCCCGTGCAGGTCCGTGTGACGGTGGGCGTCGAGGCGCACACCCACGAGTTCATCGCCACCGCGCACGAGGACCAGAAGTTCGGCATCGCCGTGGCCGACGGCTCCGCCGCCGAGGCGGTGCGCCGCGTGCTCGGGCACGACTCGCTGGAGCTGCTCGGCATCCACTCCCACATCGGCTCGCAGATCTTCGACATGGCCGGTTTCGAGGTGTCCGCCAAGCGGGTGGTGCAGCTGCTGGCCTCCGTACGCGACGAGCACGGGGTGGAGCTGCCCGAGATCGACCTCGGTGGCGGCCTGGGCATCGCGTACACCGCCGACGACGACCCGCGCGAGCCGCACGAGATCGCCAAGGCGCTGACCGAGATCGTCTCCCGGGAGTGCGAGGCGGCCCGGCTGCGGGCGCCCCGGATCTCCGTCGAGCCCGGCCGGGCCATCGTCGGCCCGACCGCCTTCACCCTCTACGAGGTCGGCACCATCAAGCCGCTCGCGGGACTGCGTACGTACGTGAGCGTGGACGGCGGGATGTCCGACAACATCCGGACGGCCCTGTACGACGCCGAGTACTCCATCTCGCTGGTCTCCCGCCGCTCCGACGCCGAGCCGATGCTCGTCCGTGTCGTCGGCAAGCACTGCGAGAGCGGTGACATCGTGGTGAAGGACGCGTTCCTGCCCGCCGACCTCGCCCCCGGCGACCTCCTGGCCGTCCCGGCGACCGGCGCGTACTGCCGTTCCATGGCCAGCAACTACAACCATGCGCTCCGCCCGCCCGTCGTCGCCGTGCGCGAGGGTCAGGCGCGCGTCATCGTCCGCCGGGAGACGGAGGAAGATCTCCTGCGTCTCGACCTGGGATGATTCCCATATTTCTGGTGGAAGGCCCCAGACCCCCAAAATAGGTGTCTCACTCAATGGACCGAGGATGGAAACTGCTGTCCATTGAGTGAGACTGGTTCACACCCGGCGGGCAAACCGCGTGTCCGGGTACTGATGGAAGATCGAAAGGCGTAGGTCGAATGATGCGTACGCGTCCGCTGAAGGTGGCGCTGCTGGGCTGTGGAGTGGTCGGCTCAGAGGTGGCGCGCATCATGACGACGCACGCCGACGATCTGACGGCCAGGATCGGCGCGCCCGTGGAGCTCGCGGGTGTCGCCGTGCGCCGCCCGTCCAAGGTGCGCGAGGGCATCGACCCCGCGCTGGTCACCACCGATGCGACCGCCCTGCTCAAACGCGGCGACATCGACGTGGTCATCGAGGTCATCGGCGGTATCGAGCCCGCCCGTACGCTGATCACCACCGCCTTCGAGAACGGCGCGTCCGTCGTCTCGGCGAACAAGGCACTCCTCGCCCAGGACGGTGCCGCGCTGCACGCCGCCGCCGAGCAGCACGGGCTGGACCTGTACTACGAGGCGGCCGTCGCGGGCGCGATCCCGCTGGTGCGCCCGATGCGCGAGTCCCTCGCCGGCGACAAGATCAACCGGGTGATGGGCATCGTCAACGGCACGACGAACTTCATCCTCGACAAGATGGACTCCACCGGCGCCGGGTACCAGGAGGCGCTCGACGAGGCCACCGCCCTCGGTTACGCCGAAGCCGACCCCACCGCCGACGTCGAGGGCTACGATGCCGCCGCCAAGGCCGCGATCCTGGCCGGCATCGCCTTCCACACCCGGGTCCGGCTCGACGACGTCTACCGCGAGGGCATGACCGAGGTCAGCTCCGCCGACTTCGCCTCTGCCAGGCGCATGGGCTGCACCATCAAGCTCCTGGCGATCCTGGAGCGGGCCGCCGACGGCCAGTCCGTCACCGCCCGCGTGCACCCCGCGATGATCCCGCTCAGCCACCCCCTGTCCTCCGTCCGCGAGGCGTACAACGCGGTCTTCGTCGAGGCGGAGGCCGCCGGGCGGCTCATGTTCTACGGGCCCGGCGCGGGCGGTTCGCCGACCGCCTCCGCGGTCCTGGGCGACCTGGTCGCCGTCTGCCGCAACAAGCTCGCCGAGGCAACGGGGCCGGGCGAGTCGGCGTACACCCAGCTGCCGGTCAGTGCCATGGGTGAGGTCGTCACCCGCTACCACATCAGCCTCGACGTGGCGGACAAGCCGGGCGTCCTCGCCCAGGTGGCGACCACTTTCGCCGAGCACGGCGTGTCGATCGATACGGTACGCCAGCAAGGACGTCCTGACGGGGTCGGCAATGAAGCCTCCCTCGTCGTCGTCACTCACCGGGCACCCGACGCCGCCCTCTCCGGGACCGTCGAGGCGCTGCGGAAGCTGGACACCGTCCGCGGTGTCGCCAGCATCATGCGTGTTGAAGGGGAGTAAGGACCCATGAGCAGCAATCGCACCCACCAGTGGCGCGGCATCATCGAGGAGTACCGGGACCGCCTGCCGGTGACGGACACCACTCCCGTGGTCACGCTCCGCGAGGGCGGTACTCCCCTCGTCCCCGCGCAGGTGCTCTCCGAGCGCACCGGCTGCGAGGTGCACCTGAAGGTCGAGGGGGCGAACCCCACCGGGTCCTTCAAGGACCGCGGCATGACCATGGCGATCACCCGGGCCAAGGAGGAGGGCGCCAAGGCGGTCATCTGCGCCTCCACCGGCAACACCTCGGCCTCCGCCGCCGCGTACGCGGTGCGCGCCGGGATGGTCTCCGCGGTGCTCGTGCCCCAGGGGAAGATCGCGCTCGGCAAGATGGGCCAGGCGCTCGTGCACGGCGCCAAGATCCTTCAGGTGGAAGGCAACTTCGACGACTGCCTCAACCTGGCGCGCGCCCTGTCGGACAACTACCCGGTGGCGCTGGTCAATTCCGTCAACCCGGTCCGCATCGAGGGCCAGAAGACGGCGGCGTTCGAGATCGTCGACGCGCTCGGTGACGCCCCCGACATCCACGTGCTGCCCGTCGGCAACGCGGGCAACATCACCGCGTACTGGAGGGGGTTCAAGGAGTACAAGGCCGACGGCCTGGCCTCCCGTACGCCCCGCGTGTGGGGTTTCCAGGCCTCCGGTTCCGCGCCCATCGTGCGCGGCGAGGTCGTCAAGGAGCCGCACACCATCGCCACCGCGATCCGGATCGGCAACCCGGCGTCCTGGGAGTTCGCACTGGCCGCGCGCGAGGAGTCGGGCGGCCTCATCGACGAGGTGACGGACCGTCAGATCCTGGCCGCCTACCGCCTGTTGGCTGCTCAAGAGGGTGTCTTCGTCGAGCCCGCCTCGGCCGCTTCCGTCGCCGGTCTGCTCAAGGCCGCCGAGCTGGGCCTGGTCGACCCCGGCCAGAAGATCGTGTGCACCGTCACCGGCAACGGCCTGAAGGACCCCGACTGGGCGATCGCCGGCGCTCCGCAGCCGGTCACCGTTCCGGTGGACGCGGAAGCCGCCGCGATCCGCCTCGGCCTGGTCTGACGTACCCCCGAGAGCCGGGTTCCGGAGCCTTCCGGAACCCGGCAACTCACCCCGTACGACGACAAAGGTGCGGCGGAGGTCCGCGACACGCATCGTGCGCCTCGTGTGCGCCCTATGTCGCGAGAGAACCTTCCTTCGATAAGCTGTACTTACATCCGCCACCGCGCATATGACTGCGGTGCTGCCCCGAGGCCCTTCGGGTGTCGTACGTTCTCGAGTACATTCGCAGCGAGCCAGCGAAGAGCGAAGATCTCGCACAGTCACAAGGAGTGTCATCGGACGATGGCCGGTCCAGCGTTCCGCGCCGCCGCCGTACGGGTGCGCGTCCCCGCCAGTAGTGCCAACCTCGGCCCGGGCTTCGACACCCTCGGCCTCGCCCTGGGGCTCTACGACGACGTCGTCGTCCGCGTGGCCGATTCCGGCCTGGACATCGACATCGCGGGTGAGGGTGCCGACACCCTCCCGCGGGACGAGAGCCACCTGCTCGTACGCTCCATGCGCACGGCCTTCGACCTGCTGGGCGGACAGCCCCGGGGCCTCGAGGTCGTCTGCGCGAACCGCATTCCGCACGGCCGGGGCCTCGGCTCCTCCTCCGCGGCCATCTGCGCGGGCATCGTGGCCGCCCGCGCCGTGACCATAGGCGGCGAGGCCAAGCTCGACGACGCGGCGCTGCTGGAGCTCGCCACCGAGATCGAGGGCCACCCCGACAACGTGGCCGCCTGCCTGCTCGGCGGTTTCACCCTGGCGTGGATGGACGGGGGCAGTGCCAAGGCGATCCGGATGGAGCCTGCGGATTCCATCGTTCCGGTGGTCTTCGTCCCCTCGAAGCCGGTCCTGACGGAGACCGCGCGCGGCCTGCTGCCGCGCACCGTCCCGCACGTGGACGCTGCGGTCAACGCGGGTCGCGCCGCCCTGCTCGTGGAGGCCCTGACCAGGCGTCCCGAATACCTGCTGGCAGCGACCGAGGACCGGCTCCACCAGGACTACCGGACCCCGGCCATGCCCGAGAGCGTGGCACTGGTGGGCCGACTGCGGGCGGACGGCATCCCCGCGGTCATCTCCGGCGCGGGCCCCACGGTCCTGGCGCTGGTCGACAACGGCGCGGCCGACAAGGTCGCGCAGCTCGCGGGCGAGGGATGGGCCGCCACCCGGCTGGCCCTCGACGCCGCGGGCGCGAGCGTGCTCCCGCTGGGTACCCAGGGCGGCTGAGCCCTGGGGCCCGGCCGGTCCGGGGCGGGCGGCCAGGGCAGGCCGTCCACGCGGGAACGCGCGATTGCCGGTGATTGAGAGGGGGAATGTCTGTTGGATCCGGTAGTGTTAATCTCAAGTGCGCATCCGAAGCCGCCATGGCTCGGTGCTCAGTGTCCCCCTCCGGGACCACCTTTCTTCCGGGAGCCTCCCCGACTGCTTTGATCACCTCCAGCAGTTTCGAGCACGCTCCGGAATCGGCGTGACATTCCCACGCTTCCAGCTCGGGGCTTCTCGCCGGAACCACCCACGCACGTTTCTCTCCGCCGTATCTCTACCGGCGGACCACCGCCCCGGCACGGTCCACACCTAGGACTGCTGTCGGACAGCACAACCGGTCGCCGAGCCAGACAGGCCGACGTCCGCTCCAGGGAAGGACCCTTCGTGAGCGACACCACCGATCTGATGGGCGCTGCCGACACCACTGTCGACACCAGTGCCCCCGCCGCGGGCGCCGCACCCAAGCGTCGCCGCACCGGCACCGGCCTCGACGGCATGGTCCTGGCCGAGCTGCAGCAGGTCGCGTCGGGCCTCGGTATCAGGGGCACCGCGCGGATGCGCAAGAGCCAGCTGATCGAGGTCATCAAGGAGGCGCAGGCGGGCGGCAGTGCCCCCAAGGCCGCGTCCTCCTCCGCCGGAGCCGCCGACACCGCCGAGGCCAAGCCGAAGCGCCGTGCCACCAGCAAGGCCCGTTCGGCTGCCGCCGATGCTTCGCAGACGGGTGAGGCCGCCGCCGAGGCGCCCGCCGAGAAGCCTGCCGCACAGGCGCAGATCGAGATCCCGGGCCAGCCCGCCAGTGACGACGCCCCGGCCGGCGAGCGCCGCCGCCGTCGCGCCACCGCCCCCTCCGGCAGCCCGGAGGCCTCGGCCCCCGCCGCCGTGCAGGTGGAGCAGAAGACCGAGACGGTCAAGGCCGAACCCGCCGCCGAGCCGAAGGCCGAGGCCGCCACGGCCGTCTCCGGCCAGGCGCAGGGGCAGGACGGCGAGGGCCGCGGCCGTCGCGACCGCCGCGACCGCGGTGACCGTGCCGAGCGCGGCGACCGTCAGCGCGACCGCCGTGACCGCGGCGTCAAGACCGACGACCAGGGCCAGGGCGCCCAGGGCGGTCAGGGCGGCGGCCGCCAGGACCGCGCCGACCGTCAGGACCGCGCCGACCGTCAGGACCGCCAGCAGCAGGGCGGCCGCGGCCAGGGCCAGGGCCAGGGTCAGGGTCAGCAGGGCCGTCAGGACCGTCAGGACCGCCAGGGTCCGCAGGACAACGGGCCGCAGGACGACTTCGACGACGAGGGCGGCCGCCGCGGCCGCCGGGGCCGTTACCGCGACCGCCGCGGCCGTCGTGGCCGCGACGAGTTCGCGCCGAACGAGCCGCAGGTAGCCGACGACGACGTCCTGATCCCCGTCGCGGGCATCCTGGACATCCTCGACAACTACGCGTTCATCCGGACCTCGGGCTACCTGCCCGGCCCCAACGACGTGTACGTCTCCCTCGCCCAGGTCCGCAAGGCGGGTCTGCGCAAGGGCGACCACACCACCGGTGCCGTGCGCCAGCCCAAGGACGGCGAGCGCCGCGAGAAGTTCAACGCCCTCGTGCGGCTGGACTCGGTGAACGGCATGGCGCCCGAATCCGGCCGCGGCCGACCGGAGTTCCAGAAGCTCACCCCGCTGTACCCGCAGGACCGGCTCCGCCTGGAGACCGACCCGGGCGTGCTGACCACCCGCATCATCGACCTCGTGTCGCCGATCGGCAAGGGTCAGCGAGGCCTGATCGTGGCCCCGCCGAAGACCGGCAAGACCATGATCATGCAGGCGATCGCCAACGCGATCACCGTCAACAACCCCGAGTGCCACCTGATGGTCGTCCTGGTCGACGAGCGTCCGGAAGAGGTCACCGACATGCAGCGGTCGGTCAAGGGCGAGGTCATCTCCTCGACCTTCGACCGTCCGGCCGAGGACCACACCACCGTCGCCGAGCTGGCCATCGAGCGCGCCAAGCGCCTCGTCGAGCTGGGTCACGACGTGGTCGTCCTGCTGGACTCCATCACCCGTCTGGGCCGCGCGTACAACCTCGCGGCGCCCGCCTCCGGCCGCATCCTGTCCGGTGGTGTCGACTCGACCGCGCTGTACCCGCCGAAGCGCTTCTTCGGCGCCGCGCGCAACATCGAGGACGGCGGCTCGCTGACCATCCTGGCCACCGCGCTGGTCGACACCGGCTCGCGCATGGACGAGGTGATCTTCGAGGAGTTCAAGGGCACCGGCAACATGGAGCTCAAGCTCGACCGGAAGCTCGCCGACAAGCGCATCTTCCCGGCCGTCGACGTCGACCCGTCGGGCACCCGCAAGGAGGAGATCCTCCTCAACGCGGAGGAGCTCGCCATCGTCTGGAAGCTGCGCCGGGTGCTGCACGCCCTCGACTCGCAGCAGGCGATCGAGCTCCTGCTCGACAAGATGAAGCAGACGAAGTCGAACGCCGAGTTCCTGATGCAGATCGCGAAGACGACGCCGTCGGGCAAGAACGACGACTGACGTCCCGCCGCCCGAACAGGGCCGCCCCGGTGCGAGCTTTCCCACACTCCGGCCGTCACCGGGCCCCACCGCACCCCGGCGCCCCCCGGTAAACCTCCAGGTCGACGCGGCGTCGCCGGTGCGGCCGACCGGGGCCGGGGCGGTCGGGGCGGTCGGGCCCGGCCGGCGGCCGTGGAACCCTGGGGCCCGTTAGGCCGTCTGTGTCAGAGGACCGCAGGGTGAGAAGCGACCGGCCGAGGCGATCGGGGGCCGGACCCAGGACTGAGGAGAGCATGAGCCAGGACAGCACGGGCGGAGGCCGGCGAGCCGCAGGCCGCCGCCGGCGGAAACCGCCCAGGCGCCGCAGGGCCCTCGTCATCGCCGCATGGAGCGCCGCGGGCGTGGTCCTGCTCGGCGGTGCGGGCCTCGGCTACTTCTACTTCAAGTTCAACGGCAACCTGAAGACCGTCGACATCGACGCGGCCCTCGGCGCCGACCGGCCGCAGAACGTGAACAACGGCTCGATGGACATCCTCGTCCTCGGCTCGGACTCCCGCGGCGGCGCCAACGGCGAGTACGGCCGCGACGACAGCGGCTCGGCACGCTCCGACACCGCGATGATCGTCCACCTGTACGAGGGCCACGAGAAGGCCAGCGTCGTATCGATACCCCGCGACACCATGACCGCCCGCCCTCCCTGCACGACGGGCGACGGGAAGACCGACCCGGGCGGGACGCGCAGGCAGTTCAACGAGGCCTACACGATCGGCGGGGCGGCCTGCGCGGTCAAGACGGTCGAGAAGATGTCCGGGATCCGCATGGACCACTACATCGAGGTCGACTTCACGGGCTTCAAGAAGATCATCGACAACCTCGGCGGCGTCGAGGTGACCACCACCAAGCCGATCAAGGACGACGCCAGCCACCTGGACCTCGCGGCCGGCCCCAACAAGCTCGACGGCGAGCAGGCCCTCGGTCTGGTCCGTACCCGCAAGAGCGTCGGCGACGGCAGTGACCTGGGCCGGATCCAGCTCCAGCAGGCCTTCATCAAGGCGCTGATCAAGCAGGTCAAGAGCATCGGCCTGTTCGACAACCCCAAGCGGCTGCTCGACCTCGCCGACTCCGGGACCAAGGCGCTCACCACCGACAAGGCGCTCGGCGACGTGAAGTCCCTCATGGGCTTCGCCCAGGGCCTCCAGGGCATCGACGCCCAGGACATGCAGATGATCACCCTCCCGGTGACCCCGGACCCCCGCGACACCGACCGTGTGGCACCGCTCACCAAGGAGTCCCAGCTCGTCTGGGAAGCCCTGCTGGCGGACCGGCCGATCCCGGCGGAAGCCACCGCGAACTCCATGGGGGACAAGGGCTCGGCCGGCGGGATCGTCCAGTAGGGACCGGGCCGCGGCGGGATCCGAGGGGGCGCGGAATAGATGCCGGCCCCCTCCCGTTGAGGGAGGCGTCCTCAGAATTTTGACAGGCAGCCCGGTCCTGGCAGACTGGTCTGTCGGCCCCGGTTCACGCAGTGCGCAATTCGGCTCCTGCGACCCGGCGCCCTCCCGAATCTAGGAGACACCTTGAAGAGCGAGATCCACCCCGAGTACGTCGAGACCCAGGTCAGCTGCACCTGTGGCGCGTCGTTCACCACCCGCTCCACGCTGACCTCCGGCAACATCCGTGCCGAGGTCTGCTCCGAGTGCCACCCGTTCTACACGGGCAAGCAGAAGATCCTCGACACCGGTGGCCGCGTGGCCCGCTTCGAGGCTCGCTTCGGCAAGGGTGCGGCCAAGAAGTAGCGCGACCCAGGCGCCGGTCACCGGCCGCTCCCTGTCCACTCGGGGGCGGCCGGACCGGCGCCTTTGTCGTCGTCTCGTCACGACACCCCCTGCATTCCCTTCGTACTTTCACCACAGGAGCCCCCGATGTTCGAGGCGGTCGAGGAACTGATCGGCGAGCACGCCGATCTTGAGAAGAGGCTCGCCGACCCTTCGGTCCACTCGGATCAGGCCAACGCGCGCAAGCTGAACAAGCGCTACGCGGAGCTGACCCCGATCGTGGCGACCTTCCGCGCCTGGAAGCAGGCCGCCGAGGACATCGAGACGGCCAAGGAGTTCGCGGCCGACGACCCCGACTTCGTGGCCGAGGTCAAGGAGCTGAGCGCGCAGCGCGAGGAGCTCACCGAGAAGCTCCGCCTGCTGCTCGTCCCGCGCGACCCCAGCGACGACAAGGACGTGCTCCTGGAGGTCAAGGCGGGCGCGGGCGGCGACGAGTCGGCGCTCTTCGCCGGCGACCTGCTGCGCATGTACCTGCGCTACGCCGAGCGCGTGGGCTGGAAGACCGAGATCATCGACGCCACCGAGTCCGAGCTCGGCGGCTACAAGGACGTCCAGGTCTCCGTCCGCACCAAGGGCGGCAACGGCGCCACCGAGCCCGGCCAGGGCGTGTGGGCCCGCCTGAAGTACGAGGGCGGCGTGCACCGCGTCCAGCGGGTTCCGGCCACCGAGTCCCAGGGCCGCATCCACACCTCCGCCGCCGGCGTGCTCGTCACCCCGGAGGCCGAGGAGGTCGAGGTCGAGATCAACATGAACGACCTCCGCATCGACGTGTACCGCTCCTCGGGCCCCGGCGGCCAGTCCGTCAACACCACCGACTCGGCCGTGCGCATCACGCACCTGCCGACCGGTGTGGTCGCCTCCTGCCAGAACGAGAAGAGCCAGCTCCAGAACAAGGAGCAGGCCATGCGCATCCTGCGCTCGCGGCTCCTCGCCGCGGCCCAGGAAGCCGCCGAGCAGGAGGCCTCCGACGTGCGCCGCAGCCAGGTGCGCTCCGTGGACCGCTCCGAGAAGATCCGGACGTACAACTACCCGGAAAACCGGATCTCGGACCACCGCACCGGCTTCAAGGCGTACAACTTGGACCAGGTGCTCGACGGCGACCTCGACTCGGTCATCCAGGCCTGTGTCGACGCCGACTCGGCAGCCAAGCTCGCCGCCGCGCAGTAGACCGCGAGGCACCCGCACCACCCCGGTACCACCCCCCGTACGACAGCAGCCCGGAGGACCAGCGTGAACTTGCTGCTTGCCGAGGTGGCCCAGGCCACCCAGCGGCTGGCCGCCGCCGGCGTTCCCTCACCGCGCTTCGACGCGGAGGAGCTCGCCGCCTTCGTGCACAGCGTCAAACGGGGGGAACTCCACCACGTCAAGGACACGGACTTCGACGCCCGCTACTGGGAGGCGGTCGCCCGCCGCGAGGCGCGCGAGCCGCTCCAGCACATCACCGGCCGCGCCTTCTTCCGCTACCTGGAGCTCCAGGTCGGGCCCGGGGTGTTCGTCCCGCGGCCCGAGACCGAGTCGGTGGTGGACTGGGCCATACACGCCGTCCGGGCCATGGACGTGGTCGAGCCGATGATCGTGGACCTGTGCACCGGTTCCGGCGCCATCGCCCTCGCCATGGCGCAGGAGGTGCCGCGCTCGCGCGTGCACGCGGTGGAGCTGTCCGAGGACGCCCTGCGGTGGACCCGCAAGAACGCCGAGGGTTCCCGGGTCACCGTCCACCAGGGCGACGCGCTGAGCGCCCTGCCCGAGCTGGACGGCCAGGTCGACCTGGTGATCTCGAACCCGCCGTACATCCCGCTCACCGAGTGGGAGTACGTCGCCCCCGAGGCCCGCGACCACGACCCGGAGATGGCGCTCTTCTCGGGCGAGGACGGCCTCGACACCATCCGCGGCATCGAACGCACCGCCCACCGGCTGCTGCGGCCCGGCGGGATCGTCGTCATCGAGCACGCCGACACCCAGGGCGGCCAAGTGCCGTGGATCTTCGCCGAGGAGCGGGGCTGGGCCGATGCGGCCGACCACCCGGACCTCAACAACCGCCCGCGCTTCGCGACCGCCCGCAAGGCGCTGCCGTGACCGGCGCGACCCTTCCCGTCACCCCCCTGCTGCTTGAGGAGGCCCGCTGATGGCCCGGCGATACGACTGCAACGACGCGACGGACCGCAAGACGGGTCTGCGTGAAGCCGCATCCGCCGTGCGCCGCGGCGAGCTCGTCGTGCTGCCCACCGACACCCTGTACGGGATCGGCGCGGACGCCTTCAGCCCGGAGGCCGTGGCCGACCTGCTCGCCGCCAAGGGCCGCGGCCGGGGCATGCCCACACCGGTTCTCATCGGCTCCCCGAACACCCTGCACGGTCTCGTCACGGACTTCTCCGAGCAGGCCTGGGAGCTCGTCGACGCGTTCTGGCCGGGCGCGCTGACGCTGGTCGCCAAGCACCAGCCGTCGCTCGCCTGGGACCTGGGGGACACCCACGGCACGGTGGCCGTGCGCATGCCGCTGCACCCGGTCGCGATCGAGCTGCTGACCGAGGTCGGCCCGATGGCGGTGTCCTCGGCGAACCTGTCGGGCCACCCGGCGCCCGAGGACTGCGACGCGGCGCGCGAGATGCTCGGCGACTCCGTGTCCGTGTACCTGGACGGCGGGCCGACGCCCGGCATCCAGCCGTCGTCGATCGTCGACGTGACCGGGAAGGTCCCCGTACTGCTGCGCCAGGGCGCGCTCACCGCGGACCAGCTGCGGGAGGTCGTACCCGACCTCGAGGTCGCCCCGTGAGCCCTGAGGGGCGTGGCATAGCAAGGGGGCACCTCCCGGCGGACGCCGGAGGAGACACCTTCCGCATACTCCACGTCAGCACCGGCAACGTCTGCCGCTCGCCCATCACCGAGCGGCTGACGCGCCACGCCCTCTCGCACCGCCTCGGCGGGCTCGTCACCGGCGACCTCATCGTGGAGAGCGCCGGAACCTGGGGCCACGAGGGGGCCCCGATGGAGGCGAACGCGGCCGCGGTGCTGGCGGACTTCGGGGCCGACGCGAGCGGTTTCACCGGCCGGGAGCTGCTCGACGAGCACGTCATACGGGCGGACCTGGTGCTGACCGCGACCCGCGACCACCGGGCGCAGGTCATCTCGATGGGTCACTCGGCCGGGCTGCGGACCTTCACGCTGAAGGAGTTCACCCGGCTGGTGCGGGCCATAGACCCCGCCACGCTGCCGCCGCTGGACGACGGGATGGCGGAGCGCGCCCGGGCCCTGGTCCGGGCCGCTGCGGCGCTCCGCGGCTGGCTCCTGGCGCCCTCGCCGGACGCCGACGAGGTGTACGACCCGTACGGCGCGCCGATCACCTTCTTCCGCTCCATCGGCGACGAGATCAACCAGGCGCTCGACCCGGTGGTCACCGCCCTGACGGGCGTCACCGCGTCCTCCCGCTGAGGCACCGGGGCGCACGGGGCCGTGCGGGCCCGGCCTGCCCCCCGCGCCTCGGGCGGCGGGAGAAGGACGCCGGGAATATGGTGGGGCTACCCGGTACACCCACCGCGCGGGGAGTCGTGCCATGACTGTCACCACCGAGCAGCCGGCGGACCTCCTGCGGCGCCAGGATCCGCAGCTCGCCGACATCCTCGAAGGGGAGCGGCAGCGGCAGGCCGCCGCCCTCCAGCTGAGCGCCGCCGAGAACTTCACCTCCTCCGCCGTGCTCGCCGCCCTCGCCTCGCCCCTGGCCAACAAGTACGCCGAGGGGTACCCCGGCGCCCGGCACCACGGCGGCTGCGAGTACGCCGACCTGGCCGAGCAGCTCGCCGTGGAGCGGGCCAAGGCCCTGTTCGGGGCCGAGCACGCCAACGTCCAGGCGCACTCCGGGTCCTCCGCCGTCCTGGCCGCGTACGCCGCACTGCTGCGGCCCGGGGACACCGTGCTGGCGATGGGGCTCCCGTACGGGGGACACCTCACGCACGGGTCGCCCGCGAACTTCTCCGGCCGGTGGTTCGACTTCGTCGGCTACGGCGTGGACGCGGAGACCGGGCTCATCGACTACGAGCAGGTGCAGCAGCTCGCGCGGACCCACCGTCCCAAGGCCATCGTCTGCGGGTCCATCGCCTATCCCCGCCACCCCGAGTACTCCGCCTTCCGGGAGATCGCCGACGAGGCCGGGGCCTGTCTGATCGCCGATGCCGCCCACCCGATCGGGCTCGTCGCCGGCGGGGCGGCGCCGAGCCCGGTCCCGTACGCCGACATCGTCTGCGCGACCACGCACAAGGTGCTGCGCGGGCCGCGCGGCGGGATGATCCTGTGCGGCGCCGAGTACGCCGAGCGCATCGACCGGGCGGTGTTCCCCTTCACCCAGGGCGGCGCCCAGATGCACACCATCGCCGCCAAGGCCGTGGCGTTCGGCGAGGCCGCCGGACCCGCCTTCACCACGTACGCCCACCGGGTCGTCGCCAACGCCCGGGTCCTGGCGCAGGCGCTGGCGGACCTCGGGTTCGCCGTCACCACCGGCGGCACCGACACGCACCTGATCACCGCCGACCCGGGTCCGCTGGGCATCGACGGTCCCACCGCGCGCGGCCGGCTGGCCGCCGCCGGGATCGTGCTCGACACCTGCGCCCTGCCGTACGGGGACCAGCGCGGCGTCCGGCTCGGCACGGCCGCCGTCACGACCCAGGGCATGGGGGAGGCGGAGATGCAGGCCATCGCCGCGCTGTTCGCGGCCGCACTGCGCGGGGAAGCCGCGAAGACCCGTACGGAGGTCAAGCAGCTGACGTCTGGATTTCCCCCGTACGGGGTGTAAGCGGGACAAGTGGGTCGTAGGGGAACCGGGAAGGGACCACCCGGCGTCCTCGGTACAGGGGACATCGCAGCTAATGTGTGGGGCTGAGATGGCCGGCGATACATCTGGGGCAGCCCGTGCGTGAATATCTGCTGACGCTTTGCGTCACGGTCGCGGTGACCTACCTGCTCACCGGGCCCGTGCGGAAGTTCGCGATCGCGGCCGGGGCGATGCCGGAGATCCGCGCCCGTGACGTGCACCGCGAGCCCACGCCCCGCCTCGGCGGCATCGCCATGTTCGGCGGTCTGTGCGCGGGCCTGCTGGTCGCGGACCATCTGCAGAACCTCAACGGGGTCTTCGAACGGTCGAACGAACCACGGGCGCTGCTCTCGGGCGCGGCCCTGATCTGGCTGATCGGCGTCCTCGACGACAAGTTCGAGATCGACGCCCTGATCAAGCTCGGCGGTCAGATGATCGCCGCGGGCGTGATGGTCATGCAGGGTCTGACGATCCTGTGGATCCCGGTCCCGGGCGTCGGCACGGTCCCGCTCACCCAGTGGCAGGGCAACCTGCTGACGGTGGCGCTCGTCGTGATCACCATCAACGCGGTGAACTTCGTCGACGGCCTCGACGGTCTGGCCGCCGGCATGGTCTGCATCGCGACCGGCGCGCTCTTCCTCTACGGCTACCGGATCTGGTTCGGCTACGGGATCGAGGCCGCGGCCCCCGCGACCCTCTTCGCCGCCATCCTGATGGGCATGTGCCTGGGCTTCCTGCCGCACAACATGCACCCCGCCCGGATCTTCATGGGCGACTCCGGCTCGATGCTGATCGGCCTGGTGCTGGCCGCCTCCGCGATCTCCATCACCGGGCAGGTGGACCCGGACGCGCTGGCCCTCTTCGCGGGCGGCGAGCGCAACGCGACGCACGCGATGCTGCCGGTGTTCATCCCGCTGCTGCTGCCGCTGACGATCATCGCGATCCCGGTCGCGGACCTGGTCCTGGCGATCGTGCGGCGCACCTGGAAGGGGCAGTCGCCGTTCGCGGCGGACCGCGGGCACCTGCACCACCGGCTCCTGGAACTCGGACATTCGCACAGTCGCGCGGTGCTGATCATGTACTTCTGGTCGGGGCTCATCGCCTTCGGCACCGTGGCGTACTCGGTCAACTCGGCCTCGATGTGGATCGTGCTCGCGATCGCCGCCCTCAGCGCGCTGGGTCTGGTCCTGCTCCTCCTGCCGCGCTTCACCCCGCGCGCTCCGCGCTGGGCGGAGGGTCTGGTGCCGCCCCGCTACCGGCACGCCGGGCGGGCCGCGGAGGCCGCTGCCGAGGCGGCCGTACGGGAGGCGACGGGCGCGGAGCCGGAGCCGGTGCGGCCGATCGTGGCCGGAGTCTCGGGCGTCAACGGGGCGACTGCCGTGGGCCCCCGTTCGCGCTTCCCCGACCGGCGTAAGGCCGGATCGACCCGCTGACGCCGCCGGCGCATGTCCGACATGGTTGCCCTTTACCAGACAAAGCGACCACTTATCGCGCACACACGCGCAGGGTCCCTCTCATGTGTGACAGTTAGCACACCACGCAGGTAAAGCTCTCATCAAATAGTTTGTGATACCGTTCACTAAACCCGGCGACAGAGCCGAAGGACCGTAGTGCGACGGTCCCTTGGCCCGAGGCTCTCACTCGGACCGGGCTTACGCTCGTCCCGTACGAGTCCCTTGCCCCCACCACCACGCGGAGCAAACCGCCATGCGGTCAGATGATGTCCGATTCCTCATGCAAGCCGCCGTACCCACGGCTGTCGCCGGCGCTCTCGCCGCAGCGATCAGCGCGTTGGTCGTCGGAGGCAAGGGTGCAGTCGGAGCCGTCGTCGCGACGCTGGTCGTGATGTTGTTCATGGGCATCGGATTCGTCGTTCTCCAGCGCACGGCGAAATCACTCCCGCATCTCTTCCAGGCCATGGGGCTCATGCTCTACGCGGCTCAGATTCTGCTGCTCTTCGTCTTTCTCGCCGCGTTCAAGAACACCACGCTGTTCCACCCCAAGGCTTTCGCGATCACGCTCGTCGCCACCACCCTCGTGTGGATCGGCGCGCAGACGCGTGCTCATATGAAGGCGAAGATCCTCTACGTCGAACCGGACTCGGTGAAGGGCGACAAGCCCGAGAACCCGGGGTCGAAGTCGTGAAGGGTAGGGGCGGCATAAGTACGCGTTCGGGACCCTGCTATCGTCCGGTGCCAACTGCGGCACTGCGGGCGCGGGCATCTGAGCTGACGCCTGTTCCATCGCGAGGCTCGATGCCTGACTGCCGCCCCACCATCCGTTACACCAGTCCAGTGCCGAACCGCGGCTGCGCGCCGCGCCGACACAACGAGGTTGCCGTACCTATGCGCCACGCTGAAGGAGCCCTGCGGTGAGTGCTGCTGACATGACGCTCGCCTTCGATATCAACTGTCATTTCGAAGACGGCACTGGCTGTGGCTTCCCGGCCCCGACCCTGTACTCGTTCCTCTTCAAGCCGATCTTCGGCGATGCGGACGGTCTGTACTTCAACAAGACGATGCTGCTCGCCCTCCTGGGCTCGATCGTCATCGTCGCGTTCTTCTGGGCCGCGTTCCGGAAGCCGAAGGTCGTCCCGGGCAAGCTGCAGATGGTCGCCGAGGCGGGCTACGACTTCGTGCGCCGCGGCATCGTCTACGAGACGCTCGGTAAGAAGGAAGGCGAGAAGTACGTCCCCTTCATGGTCGCGACGTTCTTCTTCGTCTGGATCATGAACCTGTGGTCGATCGTGCCGCTCGCCCAGTTCCCGGTCACGGCGGTCTTCGCCTACCCGGTCGGGCTCGCGCTCGTCATCTACGTCATGTGGATGTCGGTGACCTTCAAGCGTCACGGCTTCGTCGGCGGCCTGAAGAACGTCACGGGCTACGACAAGTCCCTCGGCGCGATCCTGCCGATGGTCATGGTGATCGAGTTCTTCTCGAACGTCATCGTCCGCCCCTTCACCCACGCGGTCCGACTGTTCGCGAACATGTTCGCCGGTCACACCCTGCTGCTGCTGTTCACCATCGCCAGCTGGTACCTGCTGAACGGGATCGGCATCGCCTACGCCGGCGTCTCGTTCGTCATGGTCATCGTGATGACCGCGTTCGAGCTCTTCATCCAGGCTGTCCAGGCTTACGTCTTCGTGCTCCTGGCCTGCAGCTTCCTGCAGGGCGCGCTCGCCGAGCACCACTGAGCGAGTCCGCTCCGCACACCCCCGAATCGTCCGGTGGCCAACCCCCACCGGTCCATGAAAGAGAAGGAAGAACTGGCATGTCCCAGACCCTTGCTGCCGTCGAAGGTTCCCTCAGCTCTGTCGGTTACGGTCTCGCGGCCATCGGCCCGGGCGTCGGCGTCGGCATCATCTTCGGTAACGGCACGCAGGCTCTCGCCCGTCAGCCTGAGGCTGCCGGTCTGATCCGCGCCAACCAGATCCTCGGCTTCGCCTTCTGTGAGGCGCTCGCCCTCATCGGTCTGGTCATGCCGTTCGTCTACTAAGACGAACCCACGACTAGTCCGAATCGACGAAAGGCACTGATGTGAACCTCCTGGTTCTCGCGGCTGAGGAGCCTCAGAATCCCCTCATCCCGCCGATCCCCGAGCTCGTCATCGGTCTGATCGCCTTCGTCATCGTCTTCGGCTTCCTCGCCAAGAAGCTCCTCCCGAACATCAACAAGGTTCTGGACGAGCGTCGCGAGGCCATCGAAGGCGGTATCGAGAAGGCAGAAGCCGCTCAGACCGAGGCCCAGAGCGTCCTGGAGCAGTACAAGGCCCAGCTCGCCGAAGCCCGGCACGAGGCCGCGCGCCTGCGCCAGGAAGCGCTGGAGCAGGGCACTGCGCTGAAGGAAGAACTGCGCGCAGAGGGCCAGCGGCAGCGTGAGGAGATCATCGCTGCCGGCCACGCCCAGATCGAGGCCGACCGCAAGGCCGCCTCTCAGGCGCTGCGCCAGGACGTGGGCAAGCTCGCCACCGACCTGGCCGGCAAGCTCGTCGGTGAGTCCCTCGAGGACCACGCCCGGCAGAGCCGCACGATCGACCGTTTCCTCAGTGAACTCGAGGAGAAGGCCGAGGCCGCCCGATGAACGGAGCGAGCCGCGAGGCGCTGGCCTCCGCGCGCGAGCGTCTCGACGCGCTGACGGACAACACGTCCGTCGACGCGGCGAAGCTCGCCGGTGAGCTGGCTGCCGTCACCGCGCTGCTCGACCGTGAGGTCTCGCTGCGTCGGGTCATCACGGACCCGGCGCAGTCCGGCGAGGCCAAGGCCGAGCTGGTGGGCCGGCTGCTGGCGGCCCAGGTGGGCGGGGAGACCCTCGACC
The DNA here is from genome assembly GCF_042716875.1 of Streptomyces sp. NPDC058646. Taxonomy (NCBI): domain Bacteria; kingdom Bacillati; phylum Actinomycetota; class Actinomycetes; order Kitasatosporales; family Streptomycetaceae; genus Streptomyces; species Streptomyces sp. NPDC058646. The sequence goes on from NZ_JBHXRK010000012.1 coordinate 57,520, forward strand.
TGGTGTCCGGCATGGCACGGTCCCGCTGGTCGCAGTCCCGCGACCTGGTGGACTCGCTGGAGGAACTGGCGGCCACCGCCGACCTCACGGCGGCCCAGCAGTCGGGCGCGCTCGACGACGTCGAGGACGAGGTGTTCCGGTTCGGCCGGATCGTCTCCTCGAGCACCGAGCTGCGGTCCGCGCTGACCGACCGGGCGGCCACCGCCTCCGCCAAGGGCGAGCTGCTGCGCAGCCTGCTCGGCGGCAAGGCGAACGCCGTCACCGAGCGTCTGGTCACCCGTCTCGTCACGCACCCGCGTGGACGTAGCCTGGAAGCGGGACTGGAGTCCCTTTCCAAGCTCGCCGCCGAGCGCCGTGACCGCATGGTCGCCACCGTGACCACCGCGGTTCCGCTCAGCGACGTGCAGAAGCAGCGTCTCGGTGCGGTGCTGGCCAAGCTGTACGGCCGCCAGATGCACCTGAACCTCGACGTGGACCCCGAGGTCCTCGGCGGGATCTCGGTGCGAGTCGGCGACGAGGTCATCGACGGCACCATCGCGGACCGCCTCTCCGAGGCGACCCGCCGCATGGCCGGCTGACCAGCCACCAATAGAACAAAAGCATTCCTAGCGGCCCGGTTGGGCCGTGCAGAACTTGCAGAAGATTCCTGGGGGTCGCCCCCAGACCCCTAAGAAGCTTCAGGCCCAACAAGGAGAGCAGGGAACCCAGATGGCGGAGCTCACGATCCGGCCGGAGGAGATCCGGGACGCACTGGAGAACTTTGTCCAGTCGTACCAGCCGGACGCGGCCTCGCGCGAGGAGGTCGGAACGGTCAGCGTTGCCGGCGACGGCATCGCGAAGGTGGAGGGTCTGCCCTCCGCCATGGCGAACGAGCTGCTGAAGTTCGAGGACGGCACCCTCGGTCTCGCCCTCAACCTCGAGGAGCGCGAGATCGGTGCGGTTGTCCTCGGCGAGTTCAGCGGTATCGAGGAGGGCCAGCCGGTGCAGCGCACCGGTGAGGTTCTCTCCGTCGGCGTCGGCGAGGGCTACCTCGGCCGCGTTGTCGACCCGCTCGGCAACCCGATCGACGGTCTCGGCGAGATCGCGACCGAGGGCCGCCGCGCCCTCGAGCTGCAGGCCCCCGGCGTCATGGTCCGCAAGTCGGTCCACGAGCCGATGCAGACCGGCTACAAGGCCATCGACGCGATGGTGCCGGTCGGCCGCGGTCAGCGTCAGCTGATCATCGGCGACCGCCAGACGGGTAAGACCGCCCTGGCCGTCGACACGATCATCAACCAGCGCGACAACTGGCGCTCGGGCGACGTGAACAAGCAGGTCCGCTGCATCTACGTCGCCATCGGCCAGAAGGGCTCGACCATCGCGTCCGTTCGCGGCGCCCTGGAAGACGCCGGTGCGCTCGAGTACACGACGATCGTCGCCGCCCCGGCGTCCGACCCGGCCGGCTTCAAGTACCTGGCGCCGTACACCGGTTCCGCCATCGGCCAGCACTGGATGTACGCCGGCAAGCACGTCCTGATCATCTTCGACGACCTGTCGAAGCAGGCCGACGCCTACCGCGCCGTGTCGCTGCTGCTGCGCCGCCCGCCGGGCCGTGAGGCCTACCCGGGTGACGTCTTCTACCTGCACTCCCGTCTGCTGGAGCGCTGCGCCAAGCTGTCCGACGACATGGGCGCCGGTTCGATGACCGGTCTTCCGATCGTCGAGACCAAGGCGAACGACGTGTCGGCGTTCATCCCGACCAACGTCATCTCCATCACCGACGGCCAGTGCTTCCTGGAGTCCGACCTGTTCAACGCGGGCCAGCGCCCGGCGCTGAACGTCGGCATCTCGGTCTCCCGCGTCGGTGGCTCCGCCCAGCACAAGGCCATGAAGCAGGTTTCCGGCCGTCTGCGCCTGGACCTCGCCCAGTACCGCGAGCTGGAGGCGTTCGCCGCCTTCGGTTCCGACCTGGACGCCGCGTCGAAGGCTTCGCTGGAGCGCGGCAAGCGTCTGGTCGAGCTGCTGAAGCAGGGCCAGTACCAGCCGATGCCCGTCGAGGAGCAGGTCGTCTCCGTCTGGGCCGGCACCACCGGCAAGATGGACGACGTCCCGGTCAACGACATCCGTCGCTTCGAGTCGGAGCTGCTGGAGCACCTGCGCCGCGAGCGCAAGGACCTCCTCACCTCCATCGCCGACGGCGGCAAGATGTCGGACGACACCCTGACGTCCATCGCTGACGCCATCGCCGGCTTCAAGCGCCAGTTCGAGACCTCGGACGGCAAGCTCCTGGGCGAGGACGCTCCGGCCGTCAACGTCTCCAAGTGACGACGGAAGGGACCTGACTCATGGGAGCGCAGCTCCGGGTCTACAAGCGTCGCATCCGTGCCATCACGGCGACCAAGAAGATCACCAAGGCGATGGAGATGATCGCCGCCTCGCGCATCGTCAAGGCGCAGCGCAAGGTGGCGGCATCGATGCCGTACGCGACCGAGCTCACCCGTGCGGTGACCGCGGTGGCGACCGGCTCGAACACCAAGCACGCCCTGACCACCGAGGTCGAGACGCCGACCCGGGCCGCGATTCTGCTCATCACGAGCGACCGCGGTCTGGCCGGCGGCTACTCCTCGAACGCCATCAAGCAGGCGGAGCGGCTCACCGAGCGGCTGCGCGCTGAGGGCAAGGACGTCGACACCTACATCGTCGGCCGCAAGGGTCTGGCCTACTACGGCTTCCGCGAGCGCAAGGTCGCGGATTCGTGGACCGGCTTCACCGACAGCCCGGCCTACGCCGACGCCAAGCGCGTCGCCGGGCCGCTGATCGAGGCCATCCAGACCGAGACGGCCGAGGGCGGCGTCGACGAGCTGCACATCGTCTACACGGAATTCGTGTCGATGATGACGCAGAACCCGGTGGACGGACGGATGCTGCCGCTCAGCCTCGACCAGGCTGCGGAGTCTGAGACATCAGCGGCTAGCGCCGCGGGCGGTACGAAGGGCGAGATCCTTCCGCTGTTCGACTTCGAGCCGTCGGCGGAGGACGTCCTCGACGCCCTGCTGCCGCGCTACGTCGAGAGCCGTATCTACAACGCACTGCTGCAGTCGGCCGCTTCCGAGCACGCCGCCCGCCGTCGTGCGATGAAGTCGGCGACCGACAACGCCGGGGACCTCATCAAGAGCCTCTCCCGGCTTGCCAACGCGGCCCGCCAGGCCGAAATCACCCAGGAAATCAGCGAGATCGTCGGTGGCGCGAGCGCCATGGCTGACGCGACCGCGGGGAGTGACAAGTAATGACGACCACTGTTGAGACGGCCGCCGCCACGGGCCGCGTCGCCCGGGTCATCGGCCCGGTCGTCGACGTGGAGTTCCCCGTCGACGCCATGCCCGAGATCTACAACGCCCTCAAGGTCCAGGTCGCCGACCCGGCCGAGGACGGCAAGCTCAAGACCCTGACCCTCGAGGTCGCGCAGCACCTGGGTGACGGCCTCGTCCGTACCATCTCGATGCAGCCGACCGACGGTCTGGTCCGCCAGGCCGCGGTGACCGACACGGGCGAGGGCATCACCGTCCCCGTCGGTGACTTCACCAAGGGCAAGGTGTTCAACACCCTCGGTGAGGTGCTGAACTACCCGGAGGAGAACGCCAACGTCTCCGAGCGCTGGCCGATCCACCGCAAGGCGCCCCGCTTCGACGAGCTCGAGTCGAAGACCGAGATGTTCGAGACCGGCGTCAAGGTCATCGACCTTCTCACCCCGTACGTCAAGGGTGGAAAGATCGGTCTGTTCGGTGGTGCCGGTGTCGGCAAGACCGTTCTGATCCAGGAAATGATCTACCGCGTCGCCAACAACCACGACGGTGTGTCGGTCTTCGCGGGCGTCGGTGAGCGTACCCGTGAGGGCAACGACCTCATCGAGGAGATGGCCGAGTCGGGCGTCATCGACAAGACGGCCCTCGTCTTCGGCCAGATGGACGAGCCCCCGGGCACCCGTCTGCGCGTCGCGCTCGCCGGTCTGACCATGGCGGAGTACTTCCGCGATGTGCAGAAGCAGGACGTGCTGTTCTTCATCGACAACATCTTCCGGTACACCCAGGCGGGTTCCGAGGTGTCGACCCTGCTCGGCCGCATGCCCTCCGCGGTGGGTTACCAGCCGAACCTGGCCGACGAGATGGGTCTCCTCCAGGAGCGCATCACCTCGACCCGTGGTCACTCGATCACCTCGATGCAGGCGATCTACGTCCCCGCGGACGACCTGACCGACCCGGCGCCGGCGACCACCTTCGCCCACCTCGACGCGACGACGGTTCTCTCCCGTCCGATCTCCGAGAAGGGCATCTACCCGGCCGTGGACCCGCTGGACTCGACGTCCCGCATCCTCGACCCGCGGTACATCGCGGCGGACCACTACGCCACGGCGATGCGCGTCAAGGGGATCCTCCAGAAGTACAAGGACCTCCAGGACATCATCGCGATCCTCGGTATCGACGAGCTGGGCGAGGAGGACAAGCTCGTTGTCCACCGTGCCCGTCGCGTCGAGCGCTTCCTGTCGCAGAACACCCACGTGGCGAAGCAGTTCACCGGCGTGGACGGTTCGGACGTTCCGCTCGACGAGTCGATCACCGCGTTCAACGCCATCTGCGACGGTGACTACGACCACTTCCCCGAGCAGGCGTTCTTCCTGTGCGGTGGCATCGAGGACCTGAAGGCCAACGCCAAGGAGCTGGGCGTCTCCTGATCCGGCGCGCTCCTCACGGAGCGCATCCGGTTCGACGGAACGCAGGAGAGGGGCGGGTATGTCCCGTCCCTCTCCCCACGCCCATTAGAATTTGACCCAACACCCGGCTGACCCGCCGGGTGGTGACCCGAGGAGCCACCTTGGCTGCTGAGCTGCACGTCGAGCTGGTCGCGGCGGACCGCAATGTCTGGTCCGGCGAGGCCACCCTTGTTGTCGCCCGCACCACGTCCGGCGACATCGGCGTCATGCCCGGTCACCAGCCGCTTCTCGGTGTGCTGGAATCGGGCCCGGTGACCATCCGTACCAGCGGGGGCGACACCGTCGTCGCCGCGGTACACGGCGGTTTCATCTCGTTCGCGGACAACAAGCTGTCCCTGCTGGCCGAGATCGCCGAGCTTGCGGACGAGATCGACGTCCAGCGGGCGGAGCGGGCACTGGAGCGCGCGAAGTCGGAGGCCGATGCGGCCGCCGAGCGTCGCGCGGACGTCCGGCTGCGCGCCGTGACGGGCTGATCGCCCGTCGGAGTTCGAACCGCTGAGTCCCGGAGGGCGACCTCCGGGACACAGCAGACCTCAGCCGCGGTCCGTTCTGGAACATTCCAGACCGGGTCGCGGCTGAGGCGATGCAGGTCCGTTTTTCGTGAGGCATTCGATGAGCGAGGAGGTCGGTGAAGATGCTCCTCGCTCTGCTTGTGAGCGGCCTGGTCGTAGTCCTGGTGGTGATCGGGCTGTTTGTCTTCGGGCTGCGCCGGAGGCTCATCCAGCGGTCCGGCGGCACCTTCGACTGCAGCCTGCGCTGGGGCGTGTCGGAAAAACCCGACGTCTCCGGCAAGGGCTGGGTGTACGGGGTCGCGCGCTACAGCGGTGACCGGATCGAATGGTTCCGCGTCTTCAGCTATTCGCCGCGCCCGCGCCGGCTCCTGGAGCGGTCCTCCATCGAGGTGGTCTCCCGCCGCGCCCCCGAGGGCGAGGAGGAGCTGGCCCTCCTCTCCGACGCCATCGTGCTCGGCTGTGTCCACCAGGGCACGCGCCTGGAGCTGGCGATGAGCGAGGACGCGCTGACCGGCTTCCTGGCGTGGCTGGAGGCGGCGCCGCCCGGGCAACGGGTGAATGTGGCCTGACCTGCTGTGATGTGAAGAAGCCGGGGAGACGGGGGCGGACCCGTCTCCCCGGCTTCGTCCGTCACCGGGTGCCGTCAGTGGGGGTCACTGCAGCCCGGTGTGGATCGCGTGGGCGAGTTCACCGTTGGCGGTGTCGCCGCTGAACTCCCAGAAGAAGGCTCCCTTGAGGCCCTGCTGCTTGGCCCAGGTCATCTTCCCGGCGATGGTGGCGGGGGTGTCGTAGCTCCACCAGTTGCTGCCGCACTTGGCGTAGGCCGTGCCGGCGACGGTGCCGGTGGCCGGGCAGCTGTTCTTCAGGACCTTGTAGTCCTCGATGCCCTGCTCGTACGTGCCCTGCGCGGGCCCGGTGGCGGTGCCGCCGGGGGCGGCCTGGGTGACTCCGGTCCAGCCGCGCCCGTAGAAGCCGATCCCGAGGTTCAGCTTGGAGCCGGGGATGCCCTTGCCCTTGAGCTTGGTGATCGCGGCCTCGGAATCGAAGCCCTGCTGCGGGATGCCGCTGTAGGAGGTGAGCGGGGAGTGCGGGGCCGTCGGGCCCTGCGCCGCCCAGGCGCCGAAGAAGTCGTAGGTCATGACGTTGTAGAAGTCGACGTACTGGGCCGCTCCGGCGTAGTCGGCCGCGTCCAGCTTGCCGCCGTTGGAGCCGTCGGCGGAGATGGCGGCGGTGACCAGGTTGTTCGTGCCGAACTTGGTGCGCATGGCCTGCATCATGTTCTTCAGGGCGGCGGGGCCGCTGGTGTCGCAGGACAGACCGCAGGCGTTCGGGTACTCCCAGTCGAGGTCGATGCCGTCGAAGACGTCGGCCCAGCGCGGGTCCTCCACCAGGTCGTAGCAGGACTGGGCGAAGGCGGCCGGGTTGGCCGCGGCCTGGCCGAAGCCGCCGGACCAGGTCCAGCCGCCGAAGGACCACAGCACCTTGATGTTCGGGTACTGGGCCTTGAGCTTGCGCAGCTGGTTGAAGTTGCCGCGCAGCGGCTGGTCCCAGGTGTCGGCCTTGCCGTCGACGCTCTGGTCGGCGGTGTAGGCCTTGTCGTAGTCCGCGTAGGCGTCGCCGATGGTGCACTTGCCGCCCTGGACGTTGCCGAAGGCGTAGTTGATGTGCGTGATCTTCGCGGCGGAGCCGGAGGTGACCAGGTTCTTCACGTGGTAGTTGCGGCCGTAGACGCCCCATTCGGTGAAGTACCCGAGCTTGACCTTGCCGCCCGGGTCCGGAGGCGGGGTGGTGCCGCCGGGGGTGGTCACCGAGAGGGATCCGGACGGGGGGCCGGTCTGGTCGGCGGTGTCGCGGGCGGTGACCGTGTACCCGTAGGTGGTGCCCTTGGTCAGGCCGGTGTCGGCGTAGCTGGTGCCGGTGACGGTCGCGATCTTGGCGCCGCCGCGGCGGACGTCGTAGTTCTTGACGCCCTTGTCGTCGGTGGCCGGCGCCCAGGACAGGGTCAGCGAGGTCTCGGTGACCGCGCTCGCGGTGGGGGTGCCCGGAGCGGACGGCGGGTTGTCGCCGGGCTGGGTGCCGCCGTCGCAGGAGCCCCCGTTGATCTTGCAGCCGGCGGGGGCGCCGGGGCCGGAGCCGTTGAAGCCGAAGCTGGCGGTGGCACCGGGGGACAGGGTGCCGTTCCAGCCGAGGTTCTTGGCCGTCCAGTGCGTGCCCGAGCTGGTGACGGTGGCGTCCCAGGCCGAGGTGACGGCGGTGCCGGCCGGGTAGTCCCATTCCACGGTCCAGCTGGTCAGGGTGGTGGTTCCGGTGTTCTTCACCACCCACTTGCCCTCGAAGCCGGAGCCCCAGTCGGAGACCTTGGTGTACGTCGCCGTCGCGGAGGTCGCGGCCTGTGCGGGGCCGGCCAGGGCGACGAGGCCGGAGACGGGCACGGCGAGGGCGGCCAGGACGGCCGCGACCCGCGTGAAGAACCGGGTACGCCTGGTGCGGGGTGGGGATGCTGTGCTCAAGGGTGCTCCTCCGTAGGTCCGTCGAGGTCGTGGGGCCGACGTTCGACATGGGGGTGGGACCTGCGCCGCCCGTGAGCACGCTTTGTCATGGCACGCTCACCACAGTGTTGCCGTGAGCGTAGAAAGGTCTGGACCAAGCGTCAAGAGGTCCAGACCTCATGGCGGACGGTGCGCGAGCGAACTTCTACTCGGGCCCACGGATCTCCAACTCCTGTGCCAGGACGGCAGCTTGGACCCGGCTGCGCAGTTCGAGCTTCCCCAGCAGCCTGCTGACGTGCGTCTTCACCGTCGCCTCGGCCATCTCCAGCCGCACGGCGATCTCCGCGTTCGAGAGCCCCTCGCCGAGGCAGCCGAACACCTCCCGCTCCCGCCGGGTCAGCGAGGCCACCGCGGCGGCCGTCCCGGGCGCGATCTGCGGCCGCCGCAGCTGCGGCGCGGCGAACTCGGCGATCAGCCGTCTGGTCACCGCCGGGGCGATCAGGCCCTCTCCGCGCGCCACCGTCCGGACCGCCTCGATCAGCTCCCCCGCGTCCGCGTTCTTCAGGAGGAAGCCCGCCGCCCCCGCCCGCAGGGCCCCGAAGACGTACTCGTCGAGGTCGAAGGTGGTCAGGACCAGGACGTCGGCCAGCCCCTCCGAGACGACCTGGCGGGTCGCGGAGACCCCGTCCAGCCTCGGCATCTGCACGTCCATGAGGACCAGGTCGGGGCGCAGCTCCCGGGCCAGGCGCACCGCCTCCTCCCCGTCCGCGGCCTCGCCCGCCACCTCGATGTCGCCCGCACTGCGCAGGATCAGCACCAGTCCGGCCCGTACCGCGCTCTGGTCCTCCGCCACCACGACCCGGATGGTCATGCCTCCACCGCCTTCTCCTCGGCGGGCAGCATCGCCCGCACCTGCCACACCGTGCCGGACCGGCCGGCCGTGAAGGCCCCGCCCAGCAGCTCCGTACGCTCCCGCATCCCGATCAGCCCGGCCCCCGAGCCCGGGGCGCGGGGGCCCGGGCGGTCCCCGTACGGGGAGTCCACCGCCACGGTCAGCGCCCCGGCCGGACGGCCCACGCGGACCCGGACCGTGCCCGGGGCCGCGTGTTTGAGCGTGTTGGTCAGCGATTCCTGGACGATCCGGTACGCCGCCAGCTCGACGGGGGCCGGCAGCCGGTCCCCGGGAGGCCGGGCATCGTGCAGGACGAAATCGAGCCCGCTCGCCGCGCCGTTGGTGCGGGCCTGTTCGAGCAGGGCCCCCAGTCCGTCCAGGGAGGGCACGGCGACCGCCTCCTGCTCCGCCCCGGCGTACCGCAGGAGCCCGATCAGGCGGCGCATCTCGGCCAGTCCCTGCACGCTGTTCTCCCGGATCACCCCGAGGGCGTCCCGGCTCGTCGCGGGCTCGTCGATGGAGAGCGCGGCGGTGGAGTGGATGGCGATGGCGGACAGGTGGTTGGCCACCATGTCGTGGAGCTCCCGCGCCATCCGGGCCCGCTCGGCGGTGACCGCCTGGCTGCGGTCCATCTCGGCCAGCAGCGCGGTCTGCTCGGCACGCAGCCGGGCGGCCTCGGCCGCCTCGCGGTGGTTGCGCAGGGTGGCGCCGGTCAGGGCCGGGCCGAAGCTGACGAGGCCGGTGATCACGCCGATCAGCAGGGCCTGCGGGGTCCGCAGCCAGGCCACCGAGGCGATGGTGACGGCCACGGTGATCAGCCCCGTGGTGACCGGCAGCCGCCGGGCCGTCGCCGGCTTCCCGTAGACCACGGCCGCGTACATCAGGTCCGTGAAGATCAGGACGGTGGCGAGGTTCCCGACGGTGAACTGGTCGGCGACCAGTCCGGCGGTGCCGACGACCAGCGTGACCCGGGGTGCGGTGCGGCGCAGCAGCTCCATCGCCCCGAGGGCCACCAGGGGGACCAGGGCGGCCCAACCCGGCAGGAGGTGCCGGTTGCCGGTGCTGTGGACGCCGAGCGACCACAGGGTCAGGCCCGCGAGCACGCTGCCCACGGCGAGGAGCACGTCGTCGCGGTGCGGGCGGAGGTTCTTCGGGGTCACGGTGCCATCCAACACGGTGGGAGCGGCACGGGCCTCGGCTCCTGGGGGGAAACCGGCTACATCGAAGGATGCAGTCGTCATTCCTCATCGGCGACGACGAAACGGGCCGTTCCGGGCGCCAGTCTTGAAGGTGTCCGGGTCCGGGTGCCCCCGAACCGGCAGACCGGCCGAACCTGCCGCACCCGCCCGACCGGCCGAACCCGCCGGACCCACCGAACCGAACGGAGATCCCCGTGATCGTCGCCCTGATCATCGCCTGCGAGGTGGGCTTCTGGGTGCTGCTCGCCGCCGGCCTGTCGCTGCGCTACCTCGCCAAGATGCCCAGGCTGGGGGCCGCGGTCCTGCTGTGCGAGCCGTTGCTGGAGCTGGTCCTGCTGGTCGTCACCACGCTCGACCTCAAGAACGGCGCCGCACCGGACTGGAAGCACGGCGTCGCCGCGCTGTACATCGGCTACACCGTCGCCTACGGGCACTACACGGTCAAATGGCTCGACGGCCACGCCGCCCACCGCTTCGCCGGCGCACCGAAGCCCGCCGGTGCCGGGTACGGCGCGGCGCGGGCCGTCCACGAGTGGAAGCTGTGGGCCCGCACCGTCCTGGGCGCCGCCGTCGCCCTCGGGCTGCTCCAGCTCGCGATCTGGTACGTCGGCGACGCCGGCGACGTCAGCTCCCTCAAGGGGTGGCAGTTCGGGGCCCTGCGTGCGGTCGGCATCCACGCCCTGGTCGCCGTCGGCTACACCGTGTGGCCGAAGAAGGCACCGGCCGGCGCCGGGGAGCCGCAGCCCTCGCTCGCGAAGACCGAACGCTGAGGCTCCGGCAGGGGAGCGGCCTACCGCTCGCCGCCCGGCACCCACAGCACGTCCCCGACCTCCTTGTTGGCCACCCGGGCCAGGATGAACAGGAGGTCGGAGAGGCGGTTGAGGTAGGTCGCCGTCAGCGGGTTCATCACCTCGCCGTGCACCTCCAGCGCCGCCCACGTCGAGCGCTCGGCGCGCCGGACCACCGTGCAGGCCTGGTGGAGCAGGGCCGCGCCGGGGGTGCCGCCGGGGAGGATGAAGCTGCGCAGCTTCTCCAGCTGCTCGTTGAAGGCGTCGCAGTCCGCCTCGAGCCTGTCCACGTAGAACTGCTCCACGCGCAGCGGCGGGTACTGCGGGTCCTCGACCACCGGGGTGCACAGGTCGGCGCCGACGTCGAACAGATCGTTCTGTACCCGGACCAGGACCTTCGCGACCTCCGGCGCCAGCCCGCCGAGCGCGAGCGCCGTCCCGATCGCCGCGTTGGCCTCGTTGGCGTCGGCGTACGCGGAGATCCGCAGGTCCGTCTTGGCCGTCCGGCTCATGTCGCCCAGGGCGGTCGTGCCCTTGTCGCCGGTACGGGTGTAGATGCGCGTCAGGTTCACCATGCGGCCAGGGTAGACGGGCGGCCACCGCCGGGGCGGACGCCGGGTGAACTGGTCGGCCCCGCACGGCTGCTGGGCCGTACCGGTGTGATGTCCGTCATCTGAGACGTGACGCGTGTTACTTCGCGGTCACACCGCACCCCCCGGGCGCTAGTCTCCGCCGGAGAGGCCACGAGGCCGTGTCTTCTTATGAGAACAAGGGGTGTGCAGTGGCTGGGAAGCTCGCCGTCATCGGTGCCGGACTGATGGGTTCAGGGATCGCTCAGGTCTCCGCGCAGGCGGGCTGGGACGTCGTCCTGCGCGACGTCACCGACGCGGCGCTGACCCGCGGCACGGACGGGATCAAGGCCTCGTACGACAAGTTCGTCGCCAAGGGCAAGCTGACGGCCGAGGACGCCGAGGCGGCGCTGGCGCGCATCACCACCACCACCGACCTCGACGCCGTCGCCGACGTCGACATCGTGGTGGAAGCGGCCTTCGAGAAGATCGAGATCAAGCACGAGATCTTCCGCGCGCTCGACAAGATCGTGCGCGACGACGCGATCCTCGCCTCCAACACCTCCGCCATCCCGATCACCAAGATCGCGGCCGTGACGGAGCGTCCGGAACGGGTCGTGGGCGCGCACTTCTTCTCGCCCGTCCCGATGATGCAGCTGTGCGAGCTCGTGCGCGGCTACAAGACCAGCGACGAGACCCTCGCCACCACGCGCGCCTTCGCCGAGTCCGTGGGCAAGACCTGCATCGTCGTCAACCGCGACGTCGCCGGTTTCGTGACGACCCGTCTGATCTCCGCGCTGGTCGTCGAGGCCGCCAAGCTGTACGAATCGGGCGTGGCCTCCGCCGAGGACATCGACATCGCCTGCAAGCTGGGGTTCGGCCACGCCATGGGCCCGCTGGCCACGGCCGACCTCACGGGCGTCGACATCCTGCTGCACGCCACCAGCAACATCTACACCGAGTCGCAGGACGAGAAGTTCGCGCCGCCGGAGCTGATGCGCCGGATGGTGGACGCCGGAGACATCGGCCGCAAGAGCGGCCAGGGTTTCTACAAGCACTGAGTCCGCACGTCGAGCACCACTGTTCGAGTGCCATCACCCCTCAGGGTGAATTAGGTATCGGTTCGCTCACGGTCGGCAACTTCGCCGCCCTCGCGGCAGTCAGTTGCAGTGAGAGTTGCCGACCAGGGACCAGTCGGACCATACGTACGCAGTACCGCCGGGGAGTACACATGCACATCAGGGGCGACCACGCCGAACTCGCTGTCGGGGGCCGCCTCGACGTGCGCAGCGCGGCGGACGCCCGTACGGTCCTGCACTCCGCCCTCGACGACGGCCACGGCGATCTCGTGCTCGACCTCACCGGGCTCGACTCCTGGGACGCCACCGGACTCGGCGTGATCATGGGCGCGCACCGCAGGGCCGGCCGGACCGGGCGGCGCCTCGTCCTGCGCGGGGTGCCGCCGCAGATGCAGCGTCTGCTCGTCGCCACCCGCCTGCACCGCATCCTCGCGATCGAGGGCGGACTGGAAGCGGAGTCCCTGCCACGGGTGTGAATACCGTGTTCCGTTTTCCTGCGGAAACGTAACGGTCCGGTGGTGATGGCACCCCTGCGGTACCGGCGCGCGTGGCCACGGTCTAGGGTTCGGGCGGAAAACCGGACCAGTACGAGAGCGGCGTGCGAAGGCCGGGCGGTACGACGGCGAGGCGCACGGCCCGCGATCGGGGGACTTGGTCATGGACCGAACAGAGAATCAGGCCGATCCGCAGGAGCAGGCCGCCGGCACGCCCGGCGCGGCCGGCACGCCCGGTGCGTCCGGGGCATCCGGGGCGCCCGCGCGGGTCGTCACCCTGACCGCGGGGGACTACGCCCTCACCGTCAACCCGGTCGACGGCAGCGAGATCGAGCCGCGCCGCCCCGGCACGGACACCGGCCGCCCCGCCAAGCGCGACGCGGCCGCCCGCCGGGCCCGGGACGAGGCCCTGCGCCCGCCCGCCCTGCCGGGCCCGCCCCTGCCCGCCCTGCCGCTGCTGGAACGCGCGGAGGAGCGGGAGCGCCTCGTACGGCTGCTGGGCCGGGGCCGGTCCGTACGGCTGACCGGGCCCGCCGGATCGGGCCGCACCGCCCTGCTCGACGCGGTGGCCGGCGCCTGCGCGGGCCTCGCGCCCGACGGCGTCGTACGGCTCTCCGGGCGCGGGTACCAGCAGCCCCAGGAGCTCCTGTACGCCCTCTACGCGACCGTGTACGAGGCCCCGGCGGAGCGGCCCGACCGGATCGACCTCCTCGCCCGTGTCCGGGACATAGGCGCCGTCGTCCTCCTGGACGACCTGGAGATCGGCGGCACCGCCCTCGACGAGCTGCTGCAGGCCACCCCCGAATGCGCCTACCTGCTGGCCGCCACCCCCGACACCCGTTCCCCCTCCGACGACGCGCACCTGGAGGAGGTCTTCCTGGGCGGGCTCGGCAAGGCCGACTGCCTGGAACTGCTGGAGGCGGGCGTCGGACGGCCGCTGACTGACGCGGAGACCGCCTGGGCGGGCGACCTGCGCTTCGCCTCCGAAGGCCTGCCGCTGCGCTTCGTCCAGGCCGCCGCACTGCTGCGCCAGCGGGACGAGCTCAACCGCGCCGCCGAGGACGACGACGAGGAAGAGCCCGGAGTCTTCGAGGAGCGCCCGCGCGAGGCGGGCCAGGTGCCGCTGCCGACGCTGGCCGAGGGCGCCGCCCCCGCCGAACTGCTGGCCTCGCGCGTCAGCGAATCGGCGCGCGCCGCCCTGCGGATCGCCTGCGCCCTGGGCGGGGAGATGCCGCACCACGCGCACCTGCCCGCGCTGGTGGGGGACACCCACGCGGACACGGCCGTGGCCGAACTGATCGGCTGCGGGCTGCTCACCCCGGTCGGCTCCCGCTACCGGCTGGCCGCAGGCGTCGCCCGGCAGCTGGAGGAGGCCGGGTACGGGGACACCGCGCCGGAGGAGGCCCGTACGGCCGCCCGGCACTACGCCTGGTGGACCGGGCACACCTCGGTGACCCCGGAGCGGGTCGCGGCGGAGACGGACGCGGTGCTCGCGGCGCTGGCCGGCGCGGACGTGGTGGCGGCCGTGCTGCTGGCCCGTACGGCCGCTCCCGCGTTCGCGGCCTCGCTGCGCTGGGAGGCGTGGGAGCGGGTGCTGCGCGCGGGGTCCGAGGCCGCCCGGAAGGCGGGCGAGGTCGCGGAGCAGGCGTACTTCCACCACGAGCTGGGCGTCCTCGCGCTGTGCGAGGGCAGGCTGGACCGGGCGCGCGCCGAGCTGGAGGCCTCGATCGGGCTGCGCGGCGCCCTCGCGGACAAGCGGGGCACGGTGGCGGGACGGCGGGCGCTGGCGCTGGTGACGGACCGGGAGACCGCCGCCGCGGGAGCGGCCGCGTCGCCTCCCCTGCGACTGGAGCCGCCGGTGACGCCCGCAGGGGCGTCCGCCGCCCCGGAGGCCGTGACGCGGCCGCTGCCGGCCGCACCGGCGGGTCCCGCGAAGAACGGTCCTGCGAAGAACGGTCCTGCGAAGAACGGTCCCGTGAAGAACGGTCCCGTGAAGGCGGGCGGCGCGGCGGCCGTGACGGTTCCGCTGCCCTCGCCCTCCGCGGAGGCGGTGACGCGGGTGGCGCCCGTGACGCCCGTGCCCCCGGTGACGCCCGTGGCATCGACTGCTGCTGTGACCCCGGCGGGTCAGGCAGCGAACGCGGTGACGCCGGTGACATCCGTGGTGCCCCTGGGGTCCTCCGCGCCCGGCGTACAGCGCCCGCAGACCCCGACGACGCTGTCCCAGGTGTTCGAGGACGCGTTCCCGATCACCCCGAAGCCGGCCCCGGAGCCCGCTGCCGGCCCGCCGGCCCGCCGGCCCGACCGGCGCCGGCCCGCCCTGCTGGCCGCGGCGGGTGTGCTGACGGCCGTGGCGCTGGGCACGCTGGTGAGCCTGGTGACGGGTTCCTCGGACGAGCCCTCGGCCCCCTCGCAGGGCCCGTCGGTCTCCCCGACCCCCAAGCGGCTGCCGCCGCAGGGGGTTCCGAGCACCAGCGGGAACGATCCTGCCCCGGAGCAGCCGACCGAGGCGGCCGAGCCGACGGAGGCCGCCCCGGAGCAGGAGAGCAACGCCCCCGTCCCCGGCCGCACTCCGGTCCGTACCCCGTCGCAGCGCCCGTCCCCGACGCCCGCGAAGCCCGCGCCGACGAAGCCCGGTCCGCCGACGCCCACGCAGTCGTCCCCGGACCCGACGGTCTCGCAGTCGCCGCCGGTCACCGAGACACCGCCCGCGCCGACGCCCACCGATCCTCCGGTCACGACCACGAACTCGGTCCCGGTCCCGCCCTCCGCGACGTGACCGGCCCGGGTCCCGCCGTCCGCCGGGGACGGTACGGACGGGACCCGGGCCGGGCCGGTCAGAACAGGCGGAGCTTGTCGTCCTCGATGCCGCGCATCGCGTTGTAGTCGAGCACCACGCAGTCCATCCCGCGGTCCGTGGCCAGCACCTTCGCCTGCGGCTTGATCTCCTGCGCGGCGAAGACGCCCCGGACCGGGGCCAGGTGCGGATCGCGGTTGAGGAGTTCGAGGTAGCGGGTCAGCTGCTCGACGCCGTCGATCTCGCCGCGCCGCTTGATCTCCACGGCCACCGTCGCACCGGAGGAGTCCCGGCACAGGATGTCCACCGGGCCGATGGCCGTCATGTACTCGCGCCGGATGAGCGTGTAGCCCTCGCCCAGCGTTTCGATGCGGTCCGCCAGGAGCTCCTGGAGGTGTGCCTCGACGCCGTCCTTGATGAGCCCCGGGTCGGTGCCCAGTTCGTGGGAGGAGTCGTGGAGGACTTCTTCCATCGTGATGATGAGCTTCTCGCCCGCCTTGTTGACGACCGTCCACACGCCCGCGTCGTCACCCGTCCCCTCCTTGAGGGTGCACGGGGGCGACATCCAGTTGAGCGGTTTGTACGCCCGGTCGTCCGCGTGGATCGAGACACTGCCGTCGGCCTTCACGAGGATCAGACGGGGTGCCGAGGGCAGATGGGCGGTGAGCCGGCCCGCGTAGTCGACGGAGCAACGGGCGATGACGAGACGCATGGTCGGCAACGCTACTCGACCGATAGGCCTCCACGCGATTCGCCCCTGAAAGCCCCGTTCGCGGATGGCGCGTTGTATGCGCATTCTCCTGGTGCGTCACCCATGGGGCGCCTACCGTGGTGAGCGGGAGGTTGCCGAGCGTGCACGCTGCGTCGCGGCCTCCTTCCCTGCCCGTAAGACTCCGGCAACCCAAACAGCCGGGGTCGCGAGAGGAGAACCCATGTCGCTCGACGTCTCACCGGCCCTACTCGAACAGGCCGAGCGAGGCGAGGTCGACGAAGCCGCCTTCGTCGACTGCGTCCGGACCTCCCTGCCCTACGCATGGGAGATGATCAGCTCGCTGGTGGCCCAGCTGAAGGTGGACGGCGGACAGTTCGCCGACAACCAGACGCCGCCGCCCGACGAGCAGGCGCGCGGGCAGTTGCTGCGCGCTCTCGCGAGTGACGCGATACGCGGTGCGCTGCAGCGGCACTTCGGAGTACGCCTGGCCTTCCAGAACTGCCACCGGGTAGCGGTGTTCCCGCTGGACTCCTCGGTGGACGACCGGCTGGCCAAGTTCACTTCGATCCGCGGCCAGCTGCTCAACCAGTCGCCGGAACTGCGGGACTGCTAGCAGGTCTCGTACTCCGCTGCCGTTCCGCGACGGGGGGCGGCAGCCCTTCTCAGCCGAGGCGGGGCAGGACTTCGGCGCCGAGGCGCCGGACGTTCTCCTCCGTCGCGGCGAGATCGCCGGATCCTTCCGTGAGCAGCGCGAACCGGGTGATGCCGGTGCGCTCGGAGGTGGCCGCCAGACGGTCCGCCGCCCGCTTCGGAGTGCCCACGGGATGCAGCTCGCACAGCAGCTCCGTGTATGCGACCGGATCCCGCATCGCACGCATCCGGCCGTCCACCGTCACGTGCGCGTCCAGGCCCTGCTTCAGCCATCCCGGCATTGCCTTCAGCAGCACCTCACGGGCGTCCGCCGAGCGGTCCGCCAGCTGGCACACCCCCGCCGAGACGTGGCCCGCGCCGGCCACGTACTCCCGCGAATGGCCCGCCGCCAGCGCCGTGCGCCGCCACAGCGCGACCATCCCGGCCTTGTCCTCGTCCCCGCAGTGCATGCCCAGCAGCATCGGCAGTCCCCGCTCCGCGGCCAGCCGTACCGACCGCGGCGACGTGCAGGCCACGATCACCTCCGGACCGGTCCCGTCCCCGTCGAGGGCCTCCGAAGGCCGCGGTACGACGGCCACCTCGCGGAAGGCGTACCGCTCGCCGACGGCCCCCACCCGTGCCTCGGCCAGCCAGCGCCGCAGCAGGTCCAGGGCCTCGGGGAAGCCGTTCTCGTAGGCGTCGGCCCCGCCCCCGAACACCTCCAGGTCGACCCAGGGACCGCCGCGCCCCACCCCGAGGGTGAACCGGCCGCCCGAGGTCAGGTGCAGCAGCGCCGCCTGCTCCCCGAGGCCCACCGGATGTACGTTCGGCAGCACACTCACCGCCGTGCCCACCCGCAGCCTCCGGGTGCGGCCGAGCAGCAGGGCCGCCAGGGTCACCGCCGACGGGCAGACCCCGTAGGGGACGAAGTGGTGCTCGGCGAGCCAGACCGAGTCGAGCCCGGCCTCCTCGGCCACCTCGGCGGTCCGTACCGCCCGGTGCAGTGCCTCGCCCTGTCCCTGACCCGGGAACTGGGCCGCCAGAATGAACGCTCCTACGCGCATCGCCTTTAGCCTCCTCGCGGCTGGCGCGGCCTCCCCCAGGTGGACCGGCTTGTTGATCCATTACGACTGACGTCCTACTGGCAACAACGTCTGACACGTGCCAAAGGCACGGCCTGACAGGAAAGTTATTGGGATTGTCGGGCCAGTCCGCCGGTGCGGCCGGCTCTGTCAGACACCCTGCGGCTACCCGGGCTCGCTGCGCGTAGTCTGGGAGAAAGTCACTGCCGTCCGGCCATCCGTGAGGTATACGTGTCACCGCGCCACAACCGCCCCAGGGGCGGCGGGAATCCAGCCGACCGTTCGGACCCGGGCACCGGTTCGGGGCCGGGCGGCGGCTCCGGCGGCCTGGACCGGTACGGGCTGGAGCGCACCGAGGAGTACCGGGGCGAGGACTGGAAGGTCCGGCACGTCGCGGGCGCCGGCGCGGTGGGCAAGCGCTACCGCTGCCCCGGCTGCGACCAGGAGATCCCTTCCGGTACCCCGCACCTGGTGGCCTGGCCGGAGTACGGCGGCGTCGACGACCGGCGCCACTGGCACAAGGCCTGCTGGAACGCGAAGGACCGCCGCACCTCCCGGGTGCAGCGGTCCCGCAACGCGCCGAAGTACTAGCCTGCGCCCACCGGTTCCCTAGACGTCCCGGCGGCCGACCGTCGCGTACGAGGCGGCCACCGCGCCGCCCGTGACCAGCAGGATCAGCAGCAGGTGGGACAGGTCGGAGGGCGGCGCCCCCACCTCGCCGCCACCCTGCAGGCCGAACAGCTGCATCATCGCCACGGGCGCGTTGTACGTGATGATCAGATTGCCGACGGCCGTGGTCGCCTTCCAGGTGATGAGCATCGCGCCGATCACCGGCGGGAGCGTGACCAGCCCCAGCATCACGGCGATCCCCCCGGCCGAGTGCCGCACCAGCGCGCCCACGGCCAGGGCGAGCACGCCGAGCAGGGTGACGTAGAAGCTGCCGGCCAGCGCGCCGATCCACTCGGACGCCGTGTGCGAGCCGGCCTCCGGACCGCCGTGCACGATCGCGGCGGCCGCGCCGACCAGGCCGACGGACCCGGCGGTGACCGCGAAGGCCGTGAGGCTGAAGACGACGTACTTGGCGGTGAGCACCCGGTGCCGCTCCGGGGCGGCGGTGAAAGTGGTCCGCACCAGACCGGTGGCGTGCTCGGAGGTGATCGTCAGGACACCGAGCACGATCACCGCGAGCTGACCCACCAGCAGGCCGAAGAGGGCCGGCGAGGCGAACGCGATCTCCCGGAAGGACCGGTCGTCGGTCTGGACGATGACGAGGAGCCCGATGCCGACGACGATCACCACGAGGGAGCCGAGCGTCCACATCGTGGAGCGCACGGACGTCATCTTGGTCCACTCCGAGGCGAGGGCGTGCCCCAGGTGCGGCCGCGAGGAGGGCAGCGGTCCGCTGCTGTTCGCCGCGCCGGGTGCACGCGCCGCGCCGGTGGTCGTCGCGCCCGTGGGCGTGGGGCCGGTCATCGGGTGTCCTCGGGGTTGTTCGGGGCGGCCCCGGCGAGCTCGCCGGGGCTGCTGGGCATCAGGAAGGGCCGCCCGCCCGCCCCAGGGGGCGGGGGCGCGTAGAAGCCGCTCTGCGGGACCTCGGGCGCAGGCTCCTCCTCCCACGCCGGGACGCTCAGCGGCTCCGGCTCCCACAGCTCGGCCCGGGGGTCCTCGGTGGAGGTGTACTCGACGGAGGACTGGGTCATCCGCATGTACGCCTCCTCCAGCGAGGCCCGGTGCGGCGACAGCTCCCACAGCCGTACGCCCGCCTCGTGCGCGAGGTCGGAGATGCGGGGCAGCTCCAGCCCGGTCACGCGCAGTGCTCCGCCGGGCTCCTGGAGGACCCGGCCGCCCGCCTTGATCAAGGCCGTACCCAGCGTGTCCCGGCCATCCGGATCGGTGTCGGCCGCGCGTACCCGAGCGAATCCGGCCGAGTTGTGCGTGATGAACTCCTGGGTGCCCATGTCGGCCAGCAGCCGTCCCCGGCCGATCACGATCAGGTGGTCGGCGGTCAGGGCCATCTCGCTCATGAGGTGCGAGGAGACGAAGACGGTCCGGCCCTCGGAGGCGAGCCGCCGCATGAGGTTGCGGACCCAGAGGATGCCCTCGGGGTCGAGACCGTTCACCGGCTCGTCGAACAGCAGCACCTGCGGGTCCCCGAGCAGGGCGGTGGCGATGCCGAGCCGCTGGCCCATGCCGAGGGAGAAGCCCTTGGCACGCCGGCGGGCGACGTCCTGGAGGCCGACCACGGCCAGCACCTCGTCCACGCGCTTCTCCGGGATCCCGGAGAGCTGGGCGATGGACAGGAGGTGGGTGCGGGCCCGGCGGCCCCCGTGGACGGCCTTGGCGTCGAGCAGGGCCCCGACGTGCCGCTGGGCGTTCGGCAGCTCCCGGAAAGGAAGGCCGTTGATCGTGACATGACCGGACGTGGGCCGGTCGAGGCCGACGATCATCCGCATGGTGGTGGATTTCCCGGAGCCGTTGGGCCCCAGGAATCCGGTGACGTGCCCCGGCCTGACCTGGAAGGACAACTGGTCGACGGCGGTCTTCGCGCCGAAGCGCTTGGTCAGTCCGACTGCCTCGATCATCTTGCTGCCCCTTACCAGGCCGGGACGACTTTCGCCCGCGTAAGGGTTAAGAGGATATCGAGTCTCTTCCGGTTCCGTCCCGGGCCGATCCCTGAGCTGCCCCTGAGACCGACCCGGGGATCACCCGTAGTACGGAGGACGTCCGTCCTGCGACGGACCCGGAGGAGACCCGTCCGTCAGGCGTCGCGCTTCTTCAGGACCAGCAGGCCGCCGATCATGGCGGCGGCGACCCAGAGCACCATGATTCCGAGACCGCCCCAGGGGCCGTACGGCGTCGCAGGGTTCCCGAAGGCCTCGGGCACGACCAGCATGATCCTGGAACCGGCATTGCTGGGCAGGTACTGGCCGACCGAACGGGTCGCCTCGAAGCCCGCGAGGAGGTTCGAGACGATCAGGAAGAACGGGATCAGGAGGCTGATCGAGGCGACGGAGCTGCGCAGCATGGCCGCCACACCCATGCAGAACAGGGCGAGGAGCGCCATGTAGACCCCTGCGCCCACCACGGCGCGCAGGACGTTCTCCTCGCCGATGCCGATGCCGGCGTCTCCCAGGAGAGCCTGCGTGAGGAAGAACGACGTGAAACTGGTCAGCAGGCCGACGGCCAGGGCCAGCGCCGTCGCCACGGTCATCTTGCCGAGCAGGAAGCGCGTGCGGTGCGGTACCGCGGCCAGCGACGTGCGGATCATGCTCGTGCTGTACTCGCTGCTGACGACCATCACACCGAAAACGATCATGGCCAGCTGTCCGAACTGCATCGAGCTGAAGCTCATCGCGGTCGGATCGAAGACCATCTCCGTGTTCCCCGTGTCGTAGGTCGCGGCGAACAGCGCGGCGAACCCGACGGTGACGAGGAAGACGAGGGCGAGCGTCCAGCTCGTGGAGGCGACGGTGCGGATCTTGGTCCACTCCGACCGGAGGACGGCGGGGTAGGACATGGTCACTCACCGCCCTTGCGCGTGGCCTCGTAGCCGGCGCCCCAGGCGGGGACCTCGGCCGGCCGGGCCGGGTTGTCAGCGGCCATGCCCGCGGGGACGGGTGCCCCCGGTGCGTGGGCGTGGTACTCGACGGAGTCCGCCGTCATGCGCATGAACGCTTCTTCCAGTGACGCCCGTTGCGGGCTGAGTTCGTGCAGGACGATCTGGTGCTGGGCAGCCAGCTCGCCGAGCTTCTCGGAGCTCACGCCGTCGATCTCCAGCGCTCCGGTGGCGGGAACGCTGATGGCGTCGATCCCCGCGTCGTGCAGGACGTCCTTGAGCCGTTCCTGCTGCGGGGTGCGCAGCCGGACGTAACTGCGCGAGTTCTGGTGGATGAAATCGGCCATGGACAGGTCCGCCAGCAGCCTTCCCTGTCCGATCACGACCAAATGGTCTGCGGTCAGGGCCATTTCGCTCATCAAGTGGGAAGAAACGAAGATCGTCCGGCCTTCCGCAGCCAAGCCCTTCATGAGATTCCTGATCCAGAGAATCCCCTCGGGGTCCAGACCATTGACGGGTTCGTCGAACATGAGGATCTCCGGATCGCCGAGCAGGGCGGCGGCGATTCCCAGCCGCTGCCCCATGCCGAGCGAAAATCCTTTGGACTTCTTCTTCGCCACGGCCGTCAGGCCGACCATGTCCAGCACCTCGCCGACCCGGCGCTCCGGAATCCGGTTCGACTGGGCAAGGCAGAGGAGGTTGTTGTAGGCGCTGCGCCCGCCGTGCATGGCTTTGGCGTCCAGCAGCGCACCGATGTACTTCAAAGGCTCCGGCAGGTCCCGGTAGTGCTTGCCGTCGATCCGGACCGTACCGCTGGTCGGATTGTCGAGGTCGAGCATCATGCGCATGGTCGTCGACTTCCCGGCCCCGTTGGGGCCGAGGAAGCCGGTCACCACCCCCGGTTTGACCTGGAAGCTGAGGTTGTCCACGGCGGTCTTCGCGCCGAATCGTTTGGTAAGTCCCTCGAGCTCGATCATGCGGGCCACGCTAGAGCGCCGAAGGGCCGTACGCCACCTCAAACAGGTGACATACGGCCCTGACCCGCCGGTTTGGCTACCAGCGAGTAGAAGTTCGGCGTAGTGCGGTGCAGCAGCGGCCGGTGGACTAGCGGCTCTGCTGGGCCGGGACACCACGGGTGACCGGCTCGTCGTCGACGATCGGGTTGGCCGCCGCGACGGCCGCACCGGTGAGCGTCGCCAGCATCTCGCGGACGTTGGTGAGCTGCGCGTTGATGGAGTCGCGGCGGTTGGTGAGCGCCGCCAGCTCGCGCTCGGACTCGCTGCGGATGCGGTCGGCCTTGGCGTTGGCGTCGGCCACGATGTCCTCGGCCTGGCGCTGCGCGGTCTCCACCGTCTGGCGGGCACGGCGCTCGGCGTCCGTACGCAGCTTCTCGGCCTCCAGGCGCAGCTGCTCCGCGCGGTGCTCGATCTCGGCGAGGCGCTTCTCGGCCTTGGCCTGGCGCGAGGCCAGGTCGCGCTCGGACTGCTCGCGGCGCTTGGCCAGGTTGGTCTCGAAGTCCGCTGCGGCCTGGGCGGCCTTGGCGCGGGTCTCCTCGAACAGCGCGTCGGCCTCCTCGCGCTTGGAGGCCGCGTCCTTCTGGGCTTCGGCGCGCAGGGTGGAGGCGTCCCCCTTCGCCTTCTCGACGATGCGGACGCCCTCGTCCTCCGCCTTCGACTTGCGGTCGGCCGCGAACGACTCGGCGTCGTTGCGCACCTGCTGGGCCGCCGACTCCGCGAGCTCCCGGTGCTGCTCGGCCGCGCGACGGGCCTCCTCGCGCAGGTCCTTCGCCTCCTCCTCGGCCAGGCGCAGGATCTTCTCGACCCGGGCGCCGAGGCCGGCGTACGACGGCTCCGCGTCGTTCACCTGGGCCTGGGCGTTCTGCGTCTCGAGGTGCAACTCCTCGATCCGCTTTTCCAGAGAGTTGATACGTCCAAGGGCGCTGTCGCGGTCGGAGACCAGCTTGGTAATGCGGTCGTCCACCTGACCGCGGTCGTAACCACGCCGCACGAGCTCGAAGCCGAAGGGGGAGGAAGTGTCGCTCATGGGGTTCCTGTCGAATGAGACCGATGAGGTGCTACGTGAGGTGTTAGAGGAATCCTAGGCGCCCGGGCGGCGTGTCATCGAGTCATTCCACGTTTGATCTGGACAATGACACCCCTTTTGAGTGGCAAGGCGACAGAACGCTTGTCACCCGTTCGCCTGAACCTCCATCAGGTGCACACATTCAGGCGATCGGCTAGCCCTCTGACGCCTTACCACCCGATCGAGTGGAACCCGCTGCCGCTCCGGCCTTCACGCCCCCCGCGCCCTGGCCGCCGACCGTGGGCTTCGCACCGCCCGAAGGCGCCTCGAATGATTCCAACGCCTCAAGAACGTCCTGGACACGGGAGATCTCCGCCTGAATGTCCTCGCGACGCCGCACCAGGACCTCCAGCTCACGCCGGCCCTCGTCGACCATCCGTTCGGCCTCGGAGCGGGCCTGCGCCAGAGCAGACTCGGCCTCCCGCGCCAGCTCGGCCTTCTTCTGCTCCGCCTCCTTGAGGAGCGCCTCGGCCTTGCGGACCGCGGCGATGCGCACCTTGCTCGCCTCGCTGCTCGCGTCCGACACCATCTGCTTGGCCTTCGCCTCGGCCTCGACGCTCTGCTCCGTCGCCGCGCGCACCAGCTTGTCCACGCGTTCGCCCGCCGACTTCATCTGCTCGGCCGACTCCCGGCGGGCCCGCTCGTGCAGCTCCTCGACCTCGGCCTCGACCCGGCCGCGCAGCTCCTCCGCCCGCTCCCTTATCGCAGCGGCGTCGGTGCGCGCCCCGACCAGCAGCTCGTCCGCGTCCGTACGGGCCTTCTCCACCGTGGAGTTGCCCTCGACGGTCGCCTCGGAGGTGATCCGCGCGGCCTCCTTGCGGGCGGCGTCGACCATCGCGTCCGCCTGCTCCTCGGCCGCCGTGGTGGCGGCCAGCGCCCGCTTCTGCGCGTCGGCGGTCAGCTTCTCGGCCTCCGCCGCGGCCTCGGTGATGAGCCGGTCCACCTGCTCCGCGGCCTCGCTGCGACGCTTGTTGGCCTCCTCGCGGGCCTCGTCCAGCAGCCGCTCCGACTCCGTACGGGCCTCCGTGCGCACACGCTCCGCCTCGGTCGCCGCGTCCGCCTTGACCCGCTCGGCCTCCGACCGGGTGCGGGTGGCGTGCTCCTGCGCCGAGGACAGCGCCTCCGCCGCCTCCGCGCGCAGCCGCTCGGCCTCGTTCGCGGCCTCGCCGACCGTGCGCTCGTTGTCCTTACGGGTCTGCGCCGTCAGCTTCTCCGCCTCGGACGCGGCCTCGGTGATGAGCCGGTCCGCCTGCTCCGCGGCTTCGCTCCGCAGCCGGCCCGCCTCGGCGCGCGCCTCGTCCAGGGTCTGCTCGGACTCCCGCTCGGCGCCCGCCAGGGTCTCGTTCGCCGCGACCGTGACGCGGTCCGCCTCGGCGGTGGCCTCGCCGATGATGCGGCCGCCCTCCGCGCGGGCGTCGTCCAGGGCCTTCGCGGCCTCGGCGCGCAGCCGCTCGGCCTCCGCCGCCGCCTCGCCGACCGTGAGTTCGTTGGCCGCGCGGGTCTCGTCGACCAGCCGGTCGCCCTCGGCCCGCGACTCGACCAGGATCCGCGTCGCGTCCCGTTCGGCCGCGGCCATCGTCGCGGCCGCCTGGGACGTGAGCTTCTCGGCCTCCGCGGCCGCCTTGGCGACCAGCTGGTCGGCCTGCTGCGCCGCCTCCGTGCGCAGCCGGCCCGCCTCACCGCGGGCCTCGTCCAGCGTCCCGGCCGCCTCGGCGCGGGTCGCGTCCGCGGCCGCCGTCGCCTCGGCGGTGATCCGCTCGGCCTCCGCGGTCGCCAGGCCCACCGTGGCCGCGTTGGCCGCCAGGGTCTCCTCGGTGATCCGCTCGGCCTCGGCCGTCGCCTCGGCGAGGACCCGTGCCCCTTCGGCGCGGGACGCCTCCAGTGCCTCCGCCGCCTCACCGCGGATGCGGTTGGCGTCGTCACGGGCGTCCGCCCGGGTACGGGCCGCGTCCCGCTCGGACGCCGCCAGGGCGTCCGTGGCCTCGGTACGCACCCGCTGCGCGTACTCGGCGGTGTCCGTGCGCAGCTGCTCCGCCTCGGCGATCGCGTCGCCGACCGTGCGCTCGGCCAGCGCCTTCGCCGCGTCGGTCTCGGCGCGCGCCTCGGTGCGGACCCGGTTCGCGTCCTCGCTGGCCCGCTCGCGTTCCGCGTAGGCGTCGGCGCGGACCCGCTCGGCCTCCTCCTCCGCCTCGGTGCGGGTGCGCTGCGCGGCGTGCTCGGCGGCGCTGCGCAGGCCGGTGATCTCCTCCTCGGCCTGCTCGTGCAGCCCGGCCACGGAGTCCCGTACCTGCTGGGCGGTGGTCTCCGCGGCGGCCACCAGTTCCGACGCGCGCCGCTCGGCCTCCTCGGTCAGACGGGCCGCCTCGGCCTGCGCCTCCTCCGAGCGCCTGCGGGCCGCGGCCAGCAGCTCCTCGCTCTGCTCCCGGGCCTGCGCCCGTTCGTTCTCCGCGTCCGTCCGCGCCGAAGCGAGGGTCTCCTCGGCCTCCCGGCGCCGCCGGACGGCTTCCTCCTGCGCGGCGGCCAGCGCCTCGGCGGCCTCCGCGGCGACCCGCTCGGCGGCGGTCTTCGCCTCCGCGCGCAGCCGGTCCGCGGTCTCCTGGGCCTCGGTACGCACCCGCTCCGCCTCGGCCTCGGCCTCGCCGCGCAGCCGTACGGCGGCCTGCTCGGCCTCCGCGCGGACCCGGCCGGCGTCCTCGGCCGCCTCGGTGCGCAGCTGCTCGGCCTCGGCCTGCGACTGCGCCTGGAGGGCCCGGTTGCGCTCCGCCGACTCGGCGCGCAGCCGGTCGGTCTCCTCGGTGGTCTCCTTGCGGACGGCGTCCGCCGCCGCCCGGGCGTCGCGCAGGGTCTGCTCGGCCGTGCCCAGCCGGATCTCGGCGTCCGTGTGCAGCCGTACGAGCTCCTCGTCGGCCTCCGCCCGCTTCGCCGCCAGGGCCGCTTCGGTCTCCTCGCGCCGGCGCCGGGCCTCGGCGTCCGCCTCGGAACGGACGGCTTCCGCCTGCTCCAAGGCCTCCGCGTGCAGCCGCTCGGCCTCGGCGCGGGTCCGCTCCAGGGTCTCCTCGGCCTGCTTGCGCAGGGTGGTGGCCCGCTCCACGGCCTCCGCACGGACCCGCTCGCTCTCGGCGCTCGCCCCGCCGCGCAGCTCGTCCGCGTCCGACTTGGCCTTCCCGAGCAGCTCCTCGGCGGTCCGGGCCGCCTCCTCGATCTGCTGGACCGCCTCGCGGCGGGCCTCGCCGCGGATCCGCTCGCCCTCGGCGACGGCCTCCGCGCGCAGCTGCTCCGCCTCGCCGCGCAGCCGCCGGGCCTCCTCCTGGAGTTCGACGGTACGGGCCCGGTACTCCTCGGTGTCGTCCTTGGCCGCGCCCTTCAGCTCGTCCGCCGTGGCCGCCGCCTGCGAACGCAGCCGCTCGGCCTCGGCCTCCGCCTCGCGGCGGATCCGCTCGGCCTCCTCGGACGCCGCCCGGGTGGTGGCCCGGGCGTCCTCGGACGCCTTGTTCAGTACGTCTTCCGCGGTCCGGGCCGCCTTCGCCAGCTGCGCCGCGGTGTCCTCGGCGGCGGCCGCACGGGCCTGCTCGCCGGCCTCCGCGCGCAGCCGCTCCACGTCGCCCCGGGCATCGGCCAGCAGCTGCTCGGCCTCGGCCTTGAGGACCTCGGCCTCCTTGGTGGCCTCGCCGACCAGCCGGGCGACCTGCTCCTTGGCCGTGCGGGTGCGCTGCTCGTTGACGGACTCCGCCGAGGCGAGCTGCCGTGAAGCGCTCTCCTTGGCCTCCGCGAGGAGCTTCTCGGCCTGGGCGCGGGCCTCGCGCAGCGCGGCGTCGGCCTCCTGGACCCGTGACTCGGCCACCCGGCCGAGGTCGAGGGTCTGCTGGCGGGTCTGCTCGGCCTCCGCCGTGGTGGTGGAACGCAGCCGTTCCGCGTGCTCGCTGGCTTCCTGGGCCTGCGCGGAGGCGGCGGTCAGCAGCCGCTCGGCCTCCTTGCGGGCGCGCAGCAGGGAGGCCTCGGCCTCGCTGCGGGAGGCCTCCGCCTCGGAGGTCAGCCGGCGCCGGGCCTCCTCGGCGAGGCGGGCGGCTTCGGCGCGGGCGGCGTTCAGGGCCTGCTCGGCCTCGGCGCGCGACTCCTCCATGAGCCGGCGCGCCTGGGACTCCGTACGGGCGCGCAGCTGCTCGGCCCAGGCCACGTTCTCGTTGACGTGCGCCTCGACGGTCTGGCGGCGCTCGTTCAGCTCCTGGTCCAGGCGCTGGCGCCGGTTGACGGCCTCGGCGTGCAGTTCGGCCTGCAGGCGGGCCTGGTGCTCGGCGTGCTCCTGGAGGATGCGCTGGGTCTGCGCCCGGGCGTCGCGCAGTTCGCGTTCGGCGTCGGAGCGCATCTGGTCGGCCTGGATCTGGGCATTGCGGAGCAGCTGCTCCGCCTGGTACCCCATGTCCGCGCCGTCGTAGGCGGGGCGGGACGCCAGAGCTCGGCGTACCTCGTGGAGCTTGGCGCGCAGCACCTCGACCTGGTATCCCAGGTCCTCAGCGTGCTGGACGGCCTTCCCGCGCTCCTTCTTCAGCCGCTCCATCTCGGCCTCGAAGCGCGAGAGGTGGTCGGCCTCGGCCTGATGGCTCTCCTGGCTTTCGTAGCCCCGCACAGCGCGGTCCCATCCGTCCCCTGGTCGCAAGCTCACTCCCAAATGAGCATCGCTCGCCCGCTGAACGACGCCCCCGGGGAATGGTGTCAGATACCGGGGCAGGGGTCACAGGCCCCGACCCCGTCTCCGCACCGAACCCCGGCCGAGCCATGGCCACTCTACCGGCCGGGGAATCGGGCCATCAGTGGTCCGGGTCGGCCGTGACCAGTTCGGTGAGGACGCCGTGGCAGTCCTTGGGGTGCAGGAAGGTGATCGAGGAGCCCATCGAGCCGGTGCGCGGCTCGTCGTAGAGGACGCGGACGCCCTTGCCGCGGATGGCTTCCGAGTCGCCGCGGACGTCCTCGGTGCCGAAGGCGATGTGGTGGACGCCCTCCCCGTTCTTGGCCAGCCACTTGCCGACCGCGGAGTCCTCGCGGGTGGGCTCCAGGAGCTGGAGGTAGGAGGCGCCGCCGTCGGACGTCTCGTTGATCTTCAACATGGCCTCGCGAACGCCCTGCTCCTCGTTGACCTCGGTGTGGAACACCTCGAAGCCGTACGTGGCACGGTAGAACTCGACAGTCTTGTCCAGGTCGAAGCAGGCGATCCCGATGTGGTCGATTCTTGTCAGCATGGGACCAGTGCACCGCCGATGGGGGTGGTCACGCAACGTGCCAGCGATCACACCGACTGCCCGGTGACGCCGCGGGTACCGCTCAGTACATTCAGGTAAACCCTCGTTCACTCCTCATCCTCAAGGGGCTGTGCCTCATGTCCGGATCGAACAACACCACTTCAGTGATCGTCGCCGGAGCCCGCACCCCGATGGGGCGGCTGCTCGGCTCGCTGAAGTCCTTCTCGGGCGCCGACCTCGGCGGCTTCGCCATCAAGTCCGCGCTGGACCGGGCCGGGATCTCCGGCGACCAGGTCCAGTACGTGATCATGGGGCAGGTGCTTCAGGCCGGTGCGGGCCAGATGCCGGCCCGGCAGGCGGCGGTCAAGGGCGGCATCCCCATGAACGTGCCCGCGCTCACCATCAACAAGGTGTGCCTCTCGGGCCTGGACGCGATCGCGCTGGCCGACCAGCTCATCCGCGCCGGGGAGTTCGACATCGTGGTCGCGGGCGGTCAGGAGTCCATGACCAACGCCCCGCACCTGCTGTCCAAGTCGCGCGAGGGCTACAAGTACGGCGCCGTCGAGATGCTGGACGCGATGGCCCACGACGGCCTCACCGACGCCTTCGAGAACATCGCCATGGGCGAGTCCACGGAGAAGCACAACGGCCGCCTGGGCATCGAGCGCGCCCCGCAGGACGAGTTCGCCGCCACCTCCCACCAGCGCGCCGCGGCCGCGCAGAAGAACGGCGTCTTCGAGGCCGAGATCACCCCGGTCGAGATCCCGCAGCGCAAGGGCGAGCCGGTCGTCTTCTCCCAGGACGAGGGCATCCGCCCGGAGACCACGGTGGAGTCCCTCGGCAAGCTGCGGCCGGCCTTCAAGAAGGACGGCACCATCACCGCCGGCACCTCCTCGCAGATCAGCGACGGCGCGGCGGCCGTGGTCGTGATGAGCAAGGCGAAGGCCGAGGAGCTGGGCCTGGACTGGATCGCCGAGATCGGCGCCCACGGCAATGTCGCCGGCCCCGACAACTCCCTCCAGTCGCAGCCGTCCAATGCGATCCTGCACGCGCTGAAGAAGGAGGGGCTCCAGGTCTCCGACCTGGACCTCATCGAGATCAACGAGGCTTTCGCGGCGGTCGCGGTGCAGTCAATGAAGGACCTCGGCGTGACCCCGGAAAAGGTGAACGTCAACGGTGGCGCCATTGCCCTGGGGCACCCGATCGGCATGTCGGGCGCCCGTGTGGTGCTGCACCTGGCGCTGGAGCTGAAGCGGCGCGGCGGCGGGACCGGCGCGGCCGCCCTGTGCGGCGGCGGCGGCCAGGGCGACGCGCTGATCGTGCACGTCCGCAACTGAGCACACCTGCCGTACCCGTACAACCGAGGAGCGCAGCACGTATGACGGTGGACGTCCCCACGCTGGTGGAGCAGGCCCGTGAAGGCCGACCGCGGGCCGTGGCCAGGCTGATCTCGCTGGTCGAGGGGGCGTCCCCGCAGCTGCGGGAGGTGATGGCCGCCCTGGCCCCGCTGACCGGCGGGGCGTACGTCGTGGGCCTCACGGGCTCCCCGGGCGTGGGCAAGTCCACATCCACCTCGGCACTGGTGTCGGCGTACCGCAAGACGGGCAAGCGGGTCGGCGTCCTCGCGGTCGACCCGTCCTCGCCCTTCTCGGGCGGGGCGCTGCTCGGGGACCGGGTGCGCATGTCCGACCACGCCTCCGATCCGGGCGTGTACATCCGGTCCATGGCCACCCGGGGGCACCTGGGCGGCCTGGCCTGGGCCGCCCCGCAGGCGATCCGGGTCCTGGACGCGGCCGGCTGCGAGGTGATCCTGGTCGAGACGGTCGGAGTCGGGCAGTCGGAGGTGGAGATCGCCTCGCAGGCGGACACCTCGGTGGTGCTGCTGGCCCCGGGGATGGGCGACGGGATCCAGGCCGCCAAGGCGGGCATCCTGGAGATCGGCGACGTGTACGTGGTGAACAAGGCGGACCGGGACGGTGCGGACGCCACCGCCCGGGAGCTGAACCACATGCTGGGCCTGGGGGAGTCCCGGGGGGCCGGTGACTGGCGGCCGCCGATCGTGAAGACGGTCGCCGCGCGGGGCCAGGGCATCGACGAGCTGGTCGAGGCGCTGGAGAAGCACCGCGCGTGGATGGACGAGCGCGGGGTCCTGGCGCAGCGGCGGGCGGCGCGGGCGGCGCGCGAGGTGGAGACCATCGCGGTGACGGCCCTGCGGGCCCGGATGGCCGACCTGCACGGTGACGCGCACCTGGACGCGCTGGCCGCCAGGGTCGCCCTGGGCGAGCTGGATCCGTACGCGGCGGCCGACGCGCTGCTGGCGACGCTGACGGAGGCCTGACCCGGGGCCTGGGGCCCCGGGCCGGCGGTCGGATTCGGGCAGCGGGGGAGTCGCTTCCCGCTCGTTCGCGGAGCCGTCAGTTGCTGTCGGTGCCGTTCCGGCCGGTGTCGTTCTGGGCGTTCTCGGCGGTGACCTTGCCCGTCGCCGGGTCAACCCTGCCCTCCCAGGTGCTGCCGTCGGAGCCGCGGACCTCGACCTGCCAGGAGTTGCCCGCGTCGTCGTCGTCCCATTCGACGGTCCAGACCGCGCCGGGATGGGCGGCCACGGCCGCCTTGACCGCCTGGTCGGCGGTGACCTTGGCGGCGATCAGCTCCTGGTTCTCGGAGGCGTTCTCGTTGGTGTCGCGGTCGCCTTCGGTGACCGTCCCGTCGGCGGCCACCTTCAGCTCGACGTGGGTCGCGCCGTCCTTGCTGACCATGTCGACGTTCCAGACGGTGCCGTCCTTGTCCAGAGCCTCGACGACGCCGGGGAAGTGCTTCAGGGCGGCCGCCGAGGCCTCCTCGGCCGTTTCGGCGGCGGGCAGGACAAGGGTGGCGGCGGGCACGGTTCTCGCCGTGTCGGCGGTCGCCGCTGCTGCGGCGGCCACCGGGCCTCCCACCGTCAGGACGACGGCCGCGGCCGCGGAGATGTACACGTTGCGCTTCATGGCTGGACCTCCTCAGGCCGGCCGCGGCGCATACGGTTGCACGGCGAGCGGCCGGCAGCGAGCATCACCGACCATTCTGCGGGCGCGGGCGGCGTACGGCACGCGGAGCGCCCGTACGCCGGGCCTCAGACCTTGCCGCGGTTGTCCCTCAGGTGCTCCGCCACGGGGCTGAGCGATTCGCGCAGCGCCGCCAGGGCCGCGGGGGGCAGCAGGTCGATGAAATGACGGCGTACGGACGCCACGTGGTGCGGGGCGACCTTGCGCATGGTCTCCATGCCCTCGTCCGTGAGCACCGCGTACAGGCCGCGGCGGTCGGACTCGCAGTTCACCCGGCGCACCAGGCCCGCCGCCTCCATGCGCGTGATCTGGTGGGACAGCCTGCTCTTGGACTGCAGGGTCGCGGTCGCGAGATCGCTCATCCGCATCCGGTGGTCGCCCGACTCCGAGAGGTTCACGAGGATCTCGTAGTCGTTGTTCGTGAGCCCGAAGGGCTGGAGATCCTTCTCCAGCTGGTGCATCAGCAGCCTGCTGACGTCCAGGTGGGTGCGCCAGGCCCGCTGCTCGGCGTCGCTCAGCCAGGGGGTCTCCCCGGACGGGGCCTCGGGGCGGGTGGCGGACTCGGTCTCCACGGTCTCCATGAATGAACTCTACCTAAAAAGTTGAATGACGTACAAAATCGTATGGTCGGGAGGGTCACAGTCCGAAACGCCGCTGGAGATCACCCAGCTGCCCCGGCATCCGCGGTACCCCCGGCGCGCCCTGGCCGCTCCCCGGAACCCCCTGCGCGTTGCCCGTGGCCGCACCCGCACCGACCGTGCCGACGGCCTGATCCGCCATCAGCAGCTCCGTGGACTGCAGCAGCACCGTGCCCGCCCCCACGAACTCGAACTGGTGCTCCTCGCCCGAAGCGCCCCCGATCCCCGTGAGCGAGCGCAGTCCGCCCATCACGCCCGCCATGTAGCCGTGGTCGTAGTGGTGGCAGGGCGAGGGGCAGTCCGCCCAT
Organism: Streptomyces sp. NPDC058646; assembly: GCF_042716875.1. Lineage (NCBI taxonomy): Bacteria > Bacillati > Actinomycetota > Actinomycetes > Kitasatosporales > Streptomycetaceae > Streptomyces > Streptomyces sp. NPDC058646. The sequence goes on from NZ_JBHXRK010000012.1 coordinate 90,369, forward strand.
CCGACCAGTGCCTGCGGGTCCACGCGCAGCGGCGGTTCCATGAACACCACCGGACCGTTGGACGCAGCCACGAACTTCCCGGTTCCGATCAGCGTGAGGAATCCGGGGACGATCGACTGCTTCAGGGCGAGGGAGGGCTGGTAGGCGAGCAGGTTGCCCGACCGGATCGTCAGGTTCCCGTTGTCCAGGTCGAACGAGTTCACGTCGAACGCCCGGTCGGCGAGCAGCATCTTGCCCTGCCCCTCGGCCACCACCCAGTCGCTCGCGTGCAGCGGCGAGTGGAAGCTGGTGCGCAGCAGGCGGTCGAAGCGGCCGTGGCCGATCCCGTTGAACTCGATGCTCCCGTAGTACGAGATCATCTTCCCCTTCTGCAGGAACCACTGGCTCCCCTTGAGCTCCACGCAGAAGGTGTACGCGTTCACGTTGTCGTCGGAGGGCAGGGTGTACGGGTCGAAGACCGTCGGACCGCCGGGCCCGCCCGTCACGGGGCCAAAGTTCACAGCTTCTCCTCCGAGGCCTGTACGTACACCGCGCCCTGGCCGGACAGCTCCAGCTGGAACGCCTCGCCCGAACCGCGCCCCACCATGTCCCGCCAGCCGAGCGCGGTGGACAGCTTGTTGCGGACGTCGCCGTGGTGGGCCACGTACGCCTGCGGGTCCACGTGCACCGGGCGCTGCGGGGTGATGGGGAGTTCGATCACGCCGCCGTGGGCCATCACGGCCACCGAGCCGTGGCCCTTGAGCGTGGTGGTGAACAGGCCCTGGCCCGTCACCTGGCCGCGCACCATGCCCATGACCCCGCCCTGCGAGCCCATGAACATCGTGCCCTGCTGGAGGGTGCCGTCGAAGGCGAGCAGCCGGTCCGCCTCGACGTACAGGGTCTCGCCGGTCAGGTTGATCACCTGGATGTGGTGGCCGCCGTGGCCGAACATCACCGTACCGCTGCCCTCGACCGTCATCAGCGGGGTCTGCTCGTTCGCCACGCGGCGCCCGATCATGCCCATGACCCCGCCCTGACCGCCGGCCAGGCTCGGCGTGAAGGACACCTCGCCGCGGTACGCGAGCATCGCGCCGCGCTGGCTGTACATCTTCTGCCCGGGGACGACCTGGGCCTCGACCATCTTGGAGTTGACCTCGCGGAACGGCATCAGATGTCACCCCCGACGGTGTTGCGCTCGCTGGGCTGCACGTACACCAGCCCCTCCCCCTCGAAGCGGATCTGGAACGCCTCGCCGGAACCCTCGCCGATCAGCGTGCGGAAGTTCACGCCCGACTGGAACGACTGCTGGAGGTTGCCGGTGTGCGCGATGTACGCCCCCGGGTCCACGGAGAGCGGGTACTGGGCGCTCACGCGCAGCACCACCGCCGGGCCGTCGGACATGATCGCGGCCTGGCCCGACCCCTCCACGGTCGTGGTGAACAGGCCGTTGCCCGTCGCCCCGCCGCGCAGGCCGGTGAAGGTGGTGCCGGTGCGCAGGCCCGCATCCGTGCAGAGCAGGTTGCTGGATTCGACGTAGAGCTTCTCGCCGCGGAGAGCGACCAGATTGATCTCGCTCGCGCGGTCGGCGAAGAAGCAGGTGCCGTGTCCCTGCACTTCCATCACGGTCATCTGTTCGCCGGTCAACCGCCGGGTCACCATGCCCCGGAGGCCTTCGCCGCCGCCGGACATCTTCTTGAAGGCCATCTGACCGTCGTACGCGACCATGGAGCCGTTCTTCGCTTTGACGGCGTCCCCGGTCAGGTCGACGGCGAGCACCTTGCTGCCTTGGAGTCGGAACTGAGCCACAGGACGACGTTATCGGCAGCGGGCGAGCACGAACAGGGCCCAGTGGCCGATATGCGCCACACTCGGGCGCCGCGGGCTCTTCGCGGGCCCCGCCGGACCGGGCCGCGGGGAGCGGCCCCCGGGTCAAGATCCCGTAAAGCGGCTGAGACACTGGGACCGACCCTGACCTCCACCCCGAAGGTTCTCCGTGGACATCAAGACCGCCTCCGCCCTGCACCGGCTGCGCCTCATCTCCGTCCCGGAGGCGCTGTCCTTCCCCGCGCTGCTGATCTTCGGCTCGCTGCTGAGCCGGATCTCGGACATCGACTTCCTGATGATGCCGCTCGGCGTCCTCCACGGGATCCTGTTCGTCATCTACGCGATCTTCCTGCTGGATGTCTGGAACAAGGCCAAGTGGCCGTTCACCAAGGTCCTCCTCTTCTTCGTCCTCGCGCTGCTGCCCTTCGGCGGCCTGTACGGCGACAAGCTCCTCAAGCGCGACGAGGCCGACAGCGTCGTCGCGGCCCGCGCCCGTGAGGCGGCCGAGGCGTGATCGTCGCGTTCTCCGTGACCCCGCTGGGGGTCGGTGAGGAGGTCGGCGCGTACGTGGCCGACGCGGTCCGGGTCGTACGCGAGTCCGGGCTGCCCCACCGCACCGACGCCATGTTCACCACCGTCGAGGGCGAGTGGGACGAGGTGATGGACGTGGTCAGGCGCGCGGTGGCCGCCGTGGAGGCACGGGCGCCCCGGGTCTCCTTCATCCTCAAGGCCGACATCCGTCCCGGCGTCAGCGACGGGATCACCTCGAAGGTCGAGACGGTGGAACGCCACCTCGCCGAGGGCTGACCCCAGATCAGTCCTTGGCGCGGCGGGCGAGGCCGAGGGCGCATTCCGGCCACCACCTGCCGCGTCCGGGCCGCCCCGGCAGGTCCCGTCGGACGTGCCGGGACGCCTGACCCACAGGTACGCGTCCACGAGCGGGTCCCCGGTGACGGCGGTCGGCGCCGCCCCCCAGGGACCGGCCCGGCGGATTGCACGCGGCCCGCTCCCCGTCACCGGGCAGCGGGCCGTCGCCGTTGCGGCCCGTGTCGAGGACGAAGTGCCGTCGGCGCGGGCGGGACCGGCCTCGCGGAGGGGCCCGACGAGGTCGAGCGGGTCCGGGATCCGGGCCGGGCCGCCCGCGTCCAGGTAGACCCTGGTGTCCGGGTTCTTCTTCAGCCGGTCGACGGCCTCGGCGAGCAGCCGCCCGCGCCCGGCGCGGTGGGCCGGCGCCGTGCAGCCGCCGGCGGCGTGGACGAGGGAGTCCGGCTCCAGGACCACCAGGGCCCGGGTGTCACCGATGGCGTCCGCGACGGCGCCGATCCAGCTGCGGTAGGCCCGTGCGTCGCGCGCACCCCCGGGGCGGGTGCTGCCCGCAGGCGCGGTACGGGATGCCGTGCGCGGCCGGCACCAGGGTCTGCCGGGCCGCCCTCGCGCCCGCCGCGGCCCGGCGCAGTTCGGGGCCGGGGTCGCCGCCCGGGACCCACAGGGCCTGCGGGCGGTCCGCGATCCGGCGCAGTACCTGGGCGTCGCCGTATCGCCCCTGCGCCTCCCAGGCCGTGACCTGCCGGGCGGCCTCGCTGCGGGGGTCGACCCAGAACGCGGAGGCGCCGCCCGCGGGGGAGGCGGCCGGGGTCCCGCCACCGGCGGCCGGCCGGGCCTGCGGCCGGTCGCCGCCGCAGCCGGGGAGCGCCACGAGCAGCAGGGCGAGGCCGAGGGCGGCGAGGGGACCGCGGGAACGGGCGGGCCTTCGGGAGGCCCCGGGTGCGCGGGAGGGGGCGGCGGGACCGGCGGGGCGGCGTCGGCCTGACATCCCGGCTCCTCGGTGCGAAGGATCGGGCAGCGAACCGGGACATCCTGACATGACGGTCCGTCAGCCCTCGTCTCGACACCGCATCCCGCCGGATGACGCTGCCGGGGGAGCGCCGTCACGGGGCCCGGCACGCTTCAGTCGTGATCGCCGGTCGTGAGGGCGATGGCCAGGGGCGTGCGCTCGTAGAGGATCTGGTGCCCGTGGCGGGCCGAGACCAGGAGCCCGGCCGCGCGCAGCACCCCCAGGTGGGCCGAGACGGTGGACGGGGCCAGGCCGAGGCGGTGGGCCAGGGCCGTGGTGGAGGCGGGTTCGTGCAGGGTGCACAGCACATCGGCCCGGACGCGCCCCAGCAGCCGGGCCAGGGCCTGCGGCGCCGGGCCCGCCCCGGCCGTCCACAGGGCCCCGATGCCCCGGGCCGGGTAGACGACGGTCGGCTGCCAGGGCGGGTCGAAGCCGCCCGCGATCTGCGGCCAGACGAAGGCGCTCGGCATGAGGAGGAGGCCCTGGCCGCCCAGCACGCGCTCGTGGTGACTGGGCCGCTCGATGGTCAGGGTGAGGGAGGCGGCGTCCCAGGAGAGGTCCGGGTGCAGGCCGTCGAAGAGCGACTCCAGTCCGCCGGCGGCGAGGCGGCGGGTGTGGAAGAGGACGTCGGCCTCCAGCAGGGCCCGCAGCCGCGGCCAGTGCGGCTCGACCAGGACGTTCCAGGCCCGTTCCAGCAGATCGGCCAGCTGGTGCACCGCCCGCGCCGGATCGGCGAGCATCGCCCGGCCCAGCTCGCTGTCGAGCGCGCCCGGCGTGCAGGCCAGCGCCTTGCGCATGTCCTCGCGCGCCTCGGCCGGATCGGCGGCGCGGACCAGCGCCAGCTCCTCCTCGAAGGAGACTCCGGGGCCGCCCGGCGGCGGGCTGATGAAGTCCGTGCTGTGTCCCCGGCGCGGCATCAGCAGCCACAGCGGCCGCAGGTCCAGCCCGTCGGCCGCGGCGCGGATCCGCCGCAGCCAGGGCAGGTGGTAGCCCTGCCGGTCCGGGCGGGCCAGGGTGCGGACCGCCTCCTGCGTCTCCCACACGGGTGACAGCGCGAACCGGCACCGCAGCAGGTCCCCGTGGCCGAACCGGTGGTGCAACCCCATCCGCGTCCCCTTCCTTCTTCCCGTGCTCTCCGCCCGACGGTGCCGTCGCGGGGGACGGCACCCAGGGAACGCCGTCTCCCGGGACACTGCCCCAACATTCGCGCCCAGGCGAATCCCTGGGGCGCCGCACCTGCGGCCGGGACGCTGGACCCCATGCCATCCGCCACCCAGGCGCCCGGGCGGTCCGCACCGCCACCGGGCTACCGCTCCGTGTTCCGCGTCCGGGAGTTCCGGACCGTCTTCGCCGGACACCTCCTGTCCGTGCTCGGCCTCGTCGTCGCCGAGATCTCCCTCACCGTCCTCGTCTACCGGGCCACCGGCTCGCCGCTGATGAGCGCGCTCACCTTCGCCCTCGGCTTCCTCCCGTACGCCCTCGGCGGCACCCTGCTCGCCGGGATCGCCGACCGGTATCCGGCCCGGCGGGTGCTCGTCGGATGCGACCTCGTCTGCGTGGCCGGCGCCGCCGCCATGGCCTTCCCGGGCACGCCGATCCCGCTGCTCCTCGTACTGCGCTGCGCCCTGGCCTTCGTGGCACCGCTGTTCCAGGGCACGCGCAACGCCTCCCTCGCCGACATCCTCGGCAGCGGCGACGCCTTCGTCCTCGGCCGGTCGCTGCTGCGCATGGTGGCGCAGAGCGCCCAGCTCGTCGGCTTCGGCCTCGGCGGGCTGCTGCTGACCGTGCTCGCCCCGCGCGCGGCCCTCGCCCTCACCGCCGCCGGATTCCTCTGCTCGGCGCTCCTGCTGGGCCTGGGCACCCGCGCCCGCCCGGCCCGCGCGGCCGACCCGTCCGCCCGGAAGGGGCCTGCCGCCCTCGCCGGCCTGCGCGCCGTGCTCGGCGGGCGCCGGGTGCGCGCCCTCACGCTGCTGTTCTGGCTGCCGCCCGTCTTCGTCGTCGTGCCCGAGGTGCTGCTCGCCCCGTACGTCGACGGCCTGGGCGCCGGCACCGCCACCCTCGGCCTGCTGATGTGCGCGCTGCCCGCCGCGACCATCGCGGGCGAGGTGTTCGCCGGCTCCGTGCTCACCGCCCGAACGCGTTCCCGGATCGTGGCCCCGCTCGCCGCCGTGTCCCTCCTGCCGCTCGTGCTCTTCGTGCTGCGGCCCGGCGTGCCCGGGGTGCTCGTGGCGCTCCTGCTCGCCGGCCTGGCCCACGCCCACAGCCTGGGGCTCGACCAGTGGTGGGTGGACGCCGTCCCCGCCGAGCTGCGCGGCCGCGCCATGACCCTGCTCAGCACGGGCCTGATGACCCTCCAGGGCGTCGGGATGGCCCTGGCCGGTCTCGCCGCCGAGTTCGCGCCGGTGCACGTGGTCGTCACCGGCTCCGGGATCCTCGGCACGGCCGTGGTCCTGCTGCTCCTCGCGGAGCTCCGCGCCGCCGCCCGGGAGGGGGCGGGGCCGAGGAGTGAGACGGGGGTGGCCGCCAAATGACCGACCGGTAGGGTCTGGTGCGTGCCCAAGCCGCTCAGTCTTCCCTTCGATCCCATCGCCCGCGCCGACGAGCTGTGGCAGCAGCGCTGGGGGCCGGTCCCCTCGATGGCCGCCATCACTTCGATCATGCGGGCGCACCAGATCCTGCTCGGCGAGGTCGACGCGGTGGTCAAGCCGTACGGACTGACCTTCGCGCGGTACGAGGCGCTGGTGCTGCTCACCTTCTCCAAGGCGGGCGAGCTGCCGATGTCGAAGATCGGCGAGCGGCTGATGGTCCACCCGACGTCGGTGACGAACACGGTGGACCGGCTGGTGCGCTCCGGACTCGTCGACAAGCGGCCCAACCCGAACGACGGCCGCGGCACCCTCGCGTCCATCACGGACAAGGGGCGCGAGGTCGTCGAGGCCGCCACCCGGGACCTGATGGAGATCGACTTCGGCCTCGGCGCGTACGACGCCGAGGAGTGCGCGGAGATCTTCGCGCTGCTGCGGCCGCTGCGGGTGGCCGCCGCGGACTTCGAGGAGAAGTAGCCGGACCGGTCCGGACCGGCCCCGATCCGGATCCGGGCCCGCGTCAAGATCGAGCAAAACGGACGGTTAGGCTCGTCCGCATGAAACGAAGCGTGCTGACCCGCTACCGCGTCATGGCCTACGTGACCGCGGTCATGCTCCTGATCCTGTGTGCCTGCATGGTGGCGAAGTACGGCTTCGACACCGGCGCCGGCCTGACCTTCGCGGTCTCGCAGGCCCATGGTGTCCTCTTCATGATCTACCTGGTCTTCGCCTTCGACCTGGGCTCCAAGGCCAAGTGGTCGTTCGGCAAACTGCTCTGGGTGCTCGTGTCGGGCACGATTCCGCTGGCCGCTTTCTTCGTCGAGCGCAAGATCCGCGCCGAGGTCGAGCCGCTGGTCAGCGACGGTCCGGCCGCGGTCAGGGCCTGATTTCCCGCAACCCCCGGGGGTGATCCCCCGGGGTTTCCCATCGACATTTACTAGGACGTCCTAGTAAATTCGTATCCATGGACGCTCACGGCATCGAGGAAGGCCGCCGTCGCTGGCAGGCCCGCTATGACAAGGCCCGCAAGCGAGAGGCCGACTTCAGCACGCTCTCCGGCGATGCGGTGGACCCGGTGTACGGGCCCCGGCCCGGCGATGCGTACGAGGGGTTCGAGCGCATCGGGTGGCCCGGCGAGTACCCGTACACCCGGGGCCTGCACGCCACCGGCTACCGGGGGCGGACCTGGACCATCCGGCAGTTCGCCGGCTTCGGGAACGCCGAACAGACCAACGAGCGGTACAAGATGATCCTCGCCGCCGGCGGCGGCGGGCTCTCGGTCGCCTTCGACATGCCGACGCTCATGGGGCGGGACTCCGACGACCCCCGCTCCCTCGGCGAGGTCGGGCACTGCGGGGTCGCCATCGACTCCGCCGCCGACATGGAGGTCCTCTTCAAGGACATCCCGCTGGGCGACGTCACGACCTCGATGACGATCTCCGGTCCCGCCGTGCCCGTCTTCTGCATGTACCTCGTCGCCGCCGAGCGGCAGGGCGTGGACCCGGCCGTGCTGAACGGCACGCTCCAGACCGACATCTTCAAGGAGTACATCGCCCAGAAGGAGTGGCTCTTCGAACCCGAGCCGCACCTGCGCCTCATCGGCGACCTCATGGAGTACTGCGCGAAGGGCATCCCGGCGTACAAGCCGCTGTCCGTCTCCGGCTACCACATCCGCGAGGCCGGAGCCACGGCCGCGCAGGAGCTGGCCTACACCCTCGCCGACGGCTTCGGCTACGTGGAGCTCGGGCTCTCACGCGGCATGGACGTGGACGTCTTCGCCCCCGGCCTCTCCTTCTTCTTCGACGCACACCTCGACTTCTTCGAGGAGATCGCCAAGTTCCGTGCCGCCCGCCGGATCTGGGCGCGCTGGATGAAGGAGGTCTACGGGGCGCAGAGCGAGAAGTCGATGTGGCTGCGCTTCCACACCCAGACCGCCGGGGTCTCCCTCACCGCCCAGCAGCCGTACAACAACGTCGTGCGCACCGCCGTGGAGGCCCTCGCGGCCGTCCTCGGCGGCACCAACTCGCTGCACACCAACGCCCTCGACGAGACCCTCGCGCTGCCGAGCGAGCAGGCGGCCGAGATCGCCCTGCGCACCCAGCAGGTGCTCATGGAGGAGACGGGCGTGGCCAACGTGGCCGACCCGCTGGGCGGTTCCTGGTACGTCGAGCAGCTCACCGACCGCATCGAGGCCGACGCCGAGAAGATCTTCGACCAGATCAAGGAGCGCGGGCTGCGCGCCCACCCGGACGGACAGCACCCGATCGGACCGATCACCTCGGGGATCCTGCGCGGCATCGAGGACGGCTGGTTCACCGGCGAGATCGCCGAATCGGCCTTCCAGTACCAGCGGTCGCTGGAGAAGGGGGACAAGCGCGTCGTCGGCGTCAACGTCCACCACGGATCGGTCACCGGGGACCTGGAGATCCTCCGGGTCAGCCACGAGGTGGAGACCGTCCAGGTGCGGGAACTGGCCGCGCGCAAGGGCCGCCGGGACGACGCCGAGGTCGGCGCCTCGCTCAAGGCCATGCTCGAAGCCGCCCGGGACGGGTCGAACATGATCCCCGCCATGCTGGACGCGGTGCGCGCCGAGGCGACGCTGGGCGAGATCTGCAACGTCCTGCGCGAGGAGTGGGGCACCTACACGGAGCCGCCGGGCTTCTGAGCGGCCCGCACGGGGTGGGGAACGGCCGGCCGCGGCGCCTTTACGGGGGCCCCGTGACCGGCCTTCCCGGGTGAACCGGCCCGGGAAGCCCCGCCCGGAACCGGGGGCCCGAGCCGGAGCCCGAGCCGGACCTGATGCGGACGGAGCCGGAGCCGGAGCCGGACCGTGAGCCGACGGAGCCGGAGGGCCGCCCGAGGGCGGGGGTCAGGCCGGGTCCGGGCCCCGCAGGCCGTGCATCAGCAGGGCCGTGAAGGTGGCCACCCACAGCTCGTCCACCGGCTCGGAGCTCACCAGTGCCCGGTGGACCACCGTGCCCGCGATCACGTCGAAGATCAGGTCCGTGGTGTGGTCCGCGAGGGCCTCGTCCTCCTCGCGCGGGAGCTCGCCGCGCGCCTGGGCCCGTTCGCGCCCCAGTACGACGAGACGTTTCTGCCGTTCGACGATGGCCGACCGGATCCGGTCCCGCAGCGCCTCGTCCCGGGTGGACTCGGCGACCACGGCCATCAGGGCCGTACGGGCCTCCGGGCGGCGCAGCAGCTCCGCGAACCGGAGGACCACGTACTCGATGTCGGCCTCCAGTGAGCCCCGGTCCGGCAGCTCCAGCTCGTCGAAGAGCTCCGCGACCGCGTCCACGACCAGCTCGTTCTTACCCGCCCAGCGACGGTAGAGGGTGGTCTTGGCGACCCCCGCGCGGGCCGAGACGTCGCCCATCGTCAGCTTCGACCAGCCCAGCTCCACCAGTGCGTCCCGCGTCGCCGCGAGGATGGCCGCGTCCGCCGCGGCGCTCCGCGGCCGTCCGGTGCGGCCGGTCCCGGAGCTGGTGTCGGTGCTCGTGCCGGTGGTCGGGTTGCGCATGGGCGAGACCATACCGGTCGGTAGGGGAAGCTCCGGGCCGGGAATCGCTGTGGTTCAGATCACGGGGCAGGGGCGGCCGCGAGGAGTTACGCTACGGCTCGTAGCGTAAGAGCGACGACCACGCGAAGGGCTACAGGCGCCAGGTGGGGACCCGGCGCCGACCGTTCAGGACCGCAGTTCCACGACCGCAGCACCACCGCACCACCCGCGCCGACCCGCTGCACGGCGGGTCGGGCGCGGCAATTCACGCGATCTTTTTCGTCGACGCGCGCACTCGGGGGAGGATGTACGCATGCAGCCCAGAAACATGTCCATGAGCGGCGTCGTCGACCTCGCCGCGGTGAAGGCGGCCGGCGAGGCCAAGGCGAAGGCCGAGCAGGCCCGCGCCGAATCGGCACGGCAGGCAGCCCGGGGGGGCGGCGGTGTGTCCGCCGGCGCCGTCGCGCCGTCCGCGCTCGTCATCGACGTAGACGAGGCCGGCTTTGAACGCGATGTGATCCAGCTCTCCGCCGAGGTCCCGGTCGTCCTCGACTTCTGGGCCGAGTGGTGCGAGCCGTGCAAGCAGCTCAGCCCGCTCCTGGAGCGGCTGACCGTCGAGGCGAACGGCCGCCTCGTCCTGGCGAAGGTGGACGTCGAAGCCAACCAGATGCTGATGCAGCAGTTCGGCATCCAGGGCATCCCGGCCGTCTTCGCCGTGGTCGCCGGCCAGGTGCTGCCCCTCTTCCAGGGCCTGGCCCCCGAGCAGCAGATCCGCGAGACCCTCGCCCAGCTGGTCCAGGTCGCCGAGGAGCGCTTCGGGCTCATCGGCATCGAGGTCGACCCGAACGCCGAAGGCGCCGGTCCGGGCGCCGCCGATGCCGTGGCCGAGGCCCCGGCCGGTCCGCACGACGCGCTGCTGGAGGCGGCCGTCGTCGCCCTGGACGCGGGCGACCTGGGCGGTGCGGTGCAGGCGTACAAGAACGTGCTGGCCGACGACCCGGGCAACACCGAGGCCCGGCTGGGCCTGGCCCAGGCGGAACTGCTCGTCCGGGTGCAGGACATGAACCCGCAGGCGGTGCGTACCGCGGCCGCCGAGAACCCGCGCGATCCCGCGGCGCAGATCGCCGCGGCCGACCTCGACCTGGTCGGCGGGCACGTGGAGGACGCGTTCGGGCGCCTCGTGGACACCGTCCGCGTGACGTTCGGTGACGACCGGGACTCCGTGCGGCTGCGGCTGCTGGAGCTGTTCGAGGTCATCGGGGCGGACGACCCCCGGGTCACGGCGGCGCGCACGGCGCTCGCCCGGGTGCTCTTCTAGGCCCGCACCACACGGCTTCCCGTCCGTCGACGGTCCACCGGCGGTTTGTTGACACGGAGATAAACAGCGGCCGCGTTTTGCCAAAACTTGGCAAACGCGGCCGCTGTTACTCGCAGTAAGTCAAACTCCGTGAACTGTCCGGAGTGTTCCCACTTCCACCGTTCTGTCGTGGCCCTCGGTCACACCCTGTGTTGCTGCCCGATGGCAGCGGGTCGGGCCCCGGTTATCTGACCGTTACCCGTCAGTAACGAACCCCCTTGTGCCCCGGCCGGGAATGGACCACGATCGGCGACGCTCGGTCCTTCCCGCGGAGCCGCTCATCCGGAGCCGCAGTGAGGGGTCCCCACCGAGCCGGCCGGTGGCAGTTGCACCGGCCGTGGGACAGGGGGGTCTCTGCCGCACCGGCGGGGCCTGTCCTCCAGGTTGCGCGAACGCGTGGCCCAGTGGTTGTCGCTCGGGGGTGAACGCCGGTGTATCGGACGTGGCACGGTCGCGGCCCGGCCGCCTGCGCTCCTTCCCGAGGACGTAGCACTTCTCCCATCCCAGGACGGGCACGGCCCGGACCGGAGATGTACGTCCGAGAAGGAGGAACGAAATGAGTTCTCAGGTTCGTGGCGGGACCAGATGGAAGCGCTTCGCGCTCGTCATGGTCCCGAGCATCGCGGCCACGGCCGCGGTCGGTGTGGGTCTGGCGCAGGGTGCCCTCGCGGCGTCCTTCAGCGTCTCCGGCCAGGACTTCAAGGTCTCGGCCGACAAGCTCGACGGTGACAACCTCATCCAGTACGGCGGTATCGCCGAAGGGCACGAACTCGGCACGAACAAGCCGGTTCAGCACCCGGTCACCATCTCCGGGTTCAGCCACGCCAAGATCACGAACATGTGCCAGTCCCTGGTCACCCCGACGCCGCTGGGCAACATCACCCTGCAGCTGCGGACCGGCCACAAGGGCACGCCGGCCGAGGCCGACAACATCTACCTGGATGTGGCCGAGCTCGACGCCGACGCCGAGTTCAAGAACCTGGACATCGGTGTCGCGGTCAGTGACCCGAGCCACGACAACAAGATGAAGCCGCAGCCGGGCACGGTCAACGAGCGGAACAAGTACGCGTTCTCGCAGCGTGCCGAGAAGGCGGTCCTGACGAACGTGCGCCAGAAGGCGTGGGCGACCACGGCGGGCACGTTCAAGCTTCCCGACCTGAAGCTGCGCCTGCTCGGTGGCGACCAGCCGTGCTACCAGGACGAGAAGTAGTCCGTCCCGGCGGGTGACCGGAAGGGCGGCCGGCGGCGCGGGTCGCCGCCCGCCCCTCCGGGCTCCACAGAGTTCTCACGTACCACCGTTTCCAGGGAGCTGTTGTCCATGAACCCCCAGTCCCCGGTGCACGCCGCAGACGACCACTGGCTCACCGTGGCTCGCCACACCTTCCGTGCCTGGAGAGGCAGCCGTCCTTTCTGGGCCGGTCTGTTCACGCTCCTCGGTGGTCTGCCCATCGCCTACTTCCCGTACGCGGACCTGCGGCTGGGCAACGTCACCCTCGCCATGGCCACCACCGGCGGGGCCGGTGCGCTGATCATCGGCGTACTGCTGGTCACGCTGGGCCTGGCCCTGTGGTTCCAGCAGACCATCCGTGTCTTCGCGGGCGTCGCGGCGATCCTGCTGGCCCTGGTGTCGATTCCGGTGTCCAACCTCGGCGGCTTCTTCATCGGCTTCCTCTCCTCGCTGATCGGCGGCGCACTCGCGCTGTCCTGGGCTCCCGCCGACCCGGTGGAGGACGAGGCGGAGGCCGCGGCGGACGACCAGGGGCACCAGGAGCCGGTGCGCCTGGGCAAGTCCGATGCGATGGCAGGCCCCCAGGGCATCCCCGGACAGCGCGAGACGGAAACGCCTGCACACGCGAGCGAGACGACAGCCCACGCCGATGGCGGGAGGAACAGTGCGGGGTGACGAGACGCAGCGGGGCGCGGCCCCAGCCGCAGAGTCCGGTGAGAACAAGGGGCCGCGGCACGCCGCCCCCAGGAAGTCGCTGCTGAACAAGCTCCAGATACCCGTCGGCCGGACGATGGCGCTGGCCGCGATGCCGACCGCCGTGTTCGTCGGGATGGGCATGGCGCCGAAGCTGGCCGTGGCCGACGACAAAGAGATCCCCTTCGCGCCCGGGCCGTGCGTGACGCGGTCCGACGAGCCGGAGGAGTCGGCTTCGCCGACGCCCTCCAAGACGCCCGCGCCGAGCACGTCGCCCACCGCGACACCGTCCCCCTCCGCGTCCGGTACGCCCAAGCCCGGCGTGACCCCGCAGGCGGTCAAGCCGGAGTCCGGGCCCGGGTCCGAGCCCGCGGCCGACAAGCCGGCCGGCACCCCGGAGGCGAAGAAGCCGGACCCGGCCACCACGCCGGCGCCGTCCAGGACCCCGAACCCGCTGGACCCGCTGGGCGTCGGCGACGCCCTCAAGGGCCTCGTCGACGAGCTGGGCAAGCCGTTCACCGGCGGCCTGGGCAAGGCGGCCCCGGCACCTGCGCCCACCCCGAGCGGCGCGCAGACACCGGACCCGGCCGCCGAGGCGATCCGGGAGGCGGCGAAGCAGGCCGGCGCCGAGGTCGCGGAACTGCCGCAGGACGTCAAGGACACCGCGAAGACGCCGAAGGACGAGACCGGCAAGAAGCCCGGTACGCCCGGGGAGGCGGACGGCAAGGCCGAGGACAAGGCCGAGGACGAGGACAAGGCCGAGGACAAGGGGAAGACCGGCGACGAGGAGGCGAAGCCCGGGGCGACGAAGGACGCGGACGGGAAGGAACCCTTCCCCTGCCCGACCTACGACGCCCAGGCCCTGGCCGACGCCGAACTGGAGCAGGGAATCCCGCTCCTGCCGGACCAGCCCTGGTACCTCGACAGCTCCCTGCTGACCCTCTACGGCCTCGACTACCACGGCATCGTCGAGGTGAAGACGGCCAGTGGCAAGACCAAGAAGGTCCTGAAGTTCACCGCGGACTCGCTGGACATCAAGGACCTGTACCAGACGGTCGGCAAGGAGGGGCACGTCGCCCATCTGAAGTCCCGGCCGGGCTCCACCTCCGAGATCCGCGGCGGCACGGTGACCATGTACACCGAGAGCCTCAAGGGCAACCTCTTCGGGCTGATCCCGATCGAGTTCACCCCCAACAGCCCGCCGCCCCTGAACGTCCCCTTCGCGTTCTTCACGGACGTCAAGGTCGTCCAGGCGGGCCAGTTCGGCGGCACCCTGACCGTCCCGGGCCTGCAGAACTACATCGGCCCGCCGGAGTAGTCCCGTACCCGGACGTGCTCCCGGCGGCCCCGGCCGCCGGGAGCATCGCCGTGCCCGCCGGCGGGGGCACGGACGCGCCGAGGGCGGCACCCCGTCGTTGCGGGGTGCCGCCCTCGGCCTCTGTGCGGCGCAGTCGTGCGGTGCCGTGCGGCGTCAGGCCTGTTCGCCGCCGCCCAGGTGGTGGACCCGGACCATGTTGGTGGTGCCGGGGACGCCGGGGGGCGAACCGGCGGTGATGACCATGGTGTCGCCGTCGTTGTAGCGCTGGAGCTTGAGCAGCTCGCCGTCCACCAGGTCGACCATCGCGTCGGTGGTGTCGACGTGCGGGACGATGTAGGACTCGACGCCCCAGCTCAGCGTGAGCTGGTTGCGGGTGTTGGCGTCGGTGGTGAAGGCCAGGATCGGCTGGGTCACGCGGTAGCGCGACAGCCGGCGGGCCGTGTCACCGGACTGGGTGAAGGCGATGAGCGCCTTGCCGCCGAGGAAGTCCGCGATCTCGCAGGCCGCGCGGGCGACGGAGCCGCCCTGGGTACGGGGCTTCTTGCCCGGGACCAGCGGCTGCAGGCCCTTGGAGAGGAGCTCCTCCTCGGCCGCCACGACGATCTTCGACATCGTCTTGACGGTCTCGATCGGGTAGGCGCCCACCGAGGACTCGGCCGACAGCATGACCGCGTCCGCGCCGTCGAGGATGGCGTTGGCCACGTCGGAGGCCTCCGCACGCGTCGGACGGGAGTTGGTGATCATCGACTCCATCATCTGGGTCGCGACGATCACCGGCTTGGCGTTGCGGCGGCACATCTCGATGAGCCGCTTCTGGACCATCGGGACCTTTTCGAGCGGGTACTCGACGGCCAGGTCACCACGGGCCACCATGACCGCGTCGAAGGCGTCGACGACGGCCTCCATGTTGGCGACGGCCTGCGGCTTCTCGACCTTGGCGATGACGGGGACCCGGCGGCCCTCCTCGTCCATGACCTTGTGGACGTCCTTGACGTCGTTGGCGTCGCGGACGAAGGACAGGGCGACCATGTCGCAGCCCATCCGCAGGGCGAAGCGGAGGTCGTCGACGTCCTTCTCCGACAGGGCGGGGACGTTCACTGCGGCACCCGGCAGGTTGATGCCCTTGTGGTCCGAGATGACACCGCCCTCGATGACGATGGTCTTGACCCGCGGGCCCGAGACCTCGGTCACCCGGAGCTCGACGTTGCCGTCGTTGATCAGGATCTGGTCGCCCTTGGAGACGTCGCCGGGCAGGCCCTTGTAGGTGGTGCCGCAGATGGACTTGTCGCCGGGGACGTCCTCGGTGGTGATGGTGAACTCGTCACCGCGCACCAGCTCGACCGGACCCTCGGCGAAGGTCTCCAGACGGATCTTGGGGCCCTGGAGGTCGGCGAGGACGCCGACGGCGCGCCCGGTGTCCGCGGAGACCTGCCGGACGCGGTCGTACCGCTCCTGGTGTTCTGCCTGGGATCCGTGGCTGAAGTTGAATCGGGCCACGTTCATGCCTGCCTCGATGAGCGCTTTCAGCTGCTCATACGAGTCGACGGCGGGGCCCAGCGTGCAGACGATTTTGGAACGGCGCATGGAGCGGATCCTATCGGTTTGTTTCGTAGCGGAATATTCCGTCTGGTGGAAAGTCCAAGTGACTACTCGGTAACCAGCGCATACGCCTGGGTGGCGATCTCCAGTTCCTCATCCGTCGGGACCACGGCCACGGCCACCCGGGCGTAGTCCGGCGAGACCAGACGCGGCTCGCCGGAGCGCACCGCGTTCGCCGACAGGTCCAGCGCCAGGCCCAGCTCGGCCAGCCCTTCCACGGCAGCCTCCCGGACCTGGTGGGCGTTCTCGCCGACCCCGGCCGTGAACGCCACCGCGTCCACCCGCCCGAGCACCGCCGAGTAGGCGCCGATGTACTTCTTCAGGCGGTGGACGTACGAGGCGAAGGCCGTCGCCGCCGCCTCGTCGCCCTCGCCCGCACGCCGCAGTACCTCGCGCATGTCGTTGTCGCCGCACATGCCCAGCAGACCGCTCTTCTTGTTCAGGAGCGAATCGATCTCATCCACCGAGAGGCCGCCCACCCGGGCCAGGTGGAAGACGACCGCCGGATCCAGGTCACCGGAGCGGGTCCCCATGACCAGTCCCTCCAGCGGGGTCAGGCCCATGGAGGTCTCCACGCACACGCCGCCGCGGACCGCCGAGGCGGAAGCTCCGTTGCCCAGGTGCAGCACGATCACGTTCACGTCCTCCACCGGCCTGCCCAGCAGCCCGGCCGTCGCCCGCGAGACGTAGGCGTGGGAGGTCCCGTGGAAGCCGTACCGCCGGATGGCGTACTTGTCGGCCGTCGCGGCGTCGATGGCGTACCGGGCGACGTACTCCGGCATCGTCGAGTGGAAGGCGGTGTCGAAGACCGCGATCTGCGGGATGTCCGCGCGCAGCCCGCGGGCCACCTCGATGCCCGTCACGTTCGCCGGGTTGTGCAGCGGAGCCAGGGGGATCAGGTTCCGGATCTCCGCCAGCACCACGTCGTCGATCACGGTCGGCCGGGTGAACCTCGTCCCGCCGTGCACCACCCGGTGCCCCACGGCGGCCAGTTCGGGGGAGTCCAGGCCCATCCCGTCGGCGGCCAGCTCCTGCGCCACGGCGCCGAGGGCCGCCTCGTGGTCGGCGATCGGGCCGAGCCGCTCGCGCTTGGCGCCCCCGGCCGCCGCTGCCCCGTCGGCGCCGGCCAGCCGCTCGTGCACCAGCCGGGAGCCCCCCTCCCCGATGCGCTCCACCAGGCCCACGGCGAGGCGGGAGCGGTCCGCCATGTCGAGCAGCTGGTACTTGACCGACGAGGAGCCGGAGTTGAGGACGAGTACGCGCGATGCGGTCACGGGTGCGGAGCCTTCTCGTGTGGGGGAGGTGACGGTCGTACGGGCGGTCATGCGGAGGGGGCGGGGTCCTCGGCCGGTGTCTGCGCCTGGATGGCGGTGATCGCCACCGTGGTGACGATGTCCTGGACGAGCGCCCCGCGCGAGAGGTCGTTGACCGGCTTGCGCAGGCCCTGGAGCACCGGGCCGACCGCGACGGCGCCCGCCGAGCGCTGCACGGCCTTGTACGTGTTGTTGCCCGTGTTGAGGTCGGGGAAGATCAGCACCGTCGCGCGGCCGGCCACCTCGGAGTCGGGCAGCTTGGTCGCGGCCACCGAGGGCTCCACGGCGGCGTCGTACTGGATCGGCCCCTCGATCAGCAGGTCCGGGCGCTGCTCGCGGACGATCTCGGTGGCCTTGCGGACCTTGTCCACGTCGGCTCCGGTGCCCGAGGTCCCGGTCGAGTACGAGAGCATCGCGATCCGCGGCTCGACGCCGAACGCGGCGGCGGTGGCGGCCGACTGGACGGCGATGTCGGCGAGCTGCTCGGCGCCCGGATCCGGGTTGACCGCGCAGTCGCCGTACACGAGGACCTGGTCGGCCAGGCACATGAAGAAGACCGAGGAGACGATGGACGCCTCGGGCTTGGTCTTGATGATCTCGAAGGCCGGGCGGATGGTCGCGGCGGTGGAGTGCACCGAGCCGGAGACCATGCCGTCGGCAAGGCCCTCCTGGACCATCAGGGTGCCGAAGTAGTTGACGTCGGTGACCACATCGGCGGCCAGCTCGACGGTCATCCCCTTGTGGGCGCGGACCTTGGCGTAGTACTCGGCGAAACGTTCCCGCAGCGGGGAGAGCGCCGGGTCGATGAGCTGCGCGCCCGAGATGTCGATGCCGAGGTCGGCGGCCTTCTTCAGGACGGCCTGCTCCTCGCCCAGCAGGGTCAGGTCGCAGACCCCGCGGCGCAGCACCACGTCCGCCGCGCGCAGCACGCGCTCCTCGGTGCCCTCGGGCAGGACGACGCGGCGCCGCTGCGAGCGGGCCCGCTCCAGCAGCTCGTGCTCGAACATCATCGGCGTGACGCGCTCCGAGCGGGACACCGACAGCAGGTCGCGCAGCTCACCGGTGTCCACGTGGCGCTCGAAGAGGCCGAGGGCCGTCTCCAGCTTGCGCGGCGTCGCGGAGTTCAACCGGCTCTGCAGCGAGAAGAGTTCCGCTGCGGTGGGGAAGCTGTTCCCGGCCACCGAGACCACGGGGGTGCCCGGCGCCAGCTTCGAGGCCAGCGTGAGGACGTCCTTGCTCGGGCGCTCGTTGAGGGTCAGCAGCACACCGGCGATCGGCGGGGTCCCGGAGGTGTGCGCGGCCAGGGCGCCGACGACCAGGTCGGAGCGGTCGCCGGGGGTGACCACCAGGCAGCCGGGGGTCAGGGCGTTCAGGAAGTTCGGCAGCATGGCACCGCCGAACACGAAGTCCAGGGCGTCGCGGGCCAGCCCGGCGTCGTCGCCGAGGAGCACCTCGCCGCCCAGCGCCCGGGTGATCTGCGCGACGGTCGGCGCGGAGAGCGACTTGTCGTCCGGCAGCACGTAGCAGGGGACGGGCAGCCGGGCGGCCAGCCGCTCGGCTATGGAGTCCCGGTCCTCCGCGGCCACCCGGTTGACGACCATCGCGACGACGTGGCAGCCGAGGCTCTCGTAGGCGCGGTACGCGTTGCGGGTCTCGGCGCGCACGGCGTCGGCGGGGTGCTTGGTGCCGCCCACGACGGGCACGACCACCGCACCGAGCTCGTTGGCCAGGCGGGCGTTGAGGGCCAGCTCGTCGGGGAGGTTGGTGTCGGCGTAGTCGGTGCCGAGGACCAGCATGACCTCGTAGTCACGGGCCACCCGGTGGTAGCGGTCCACCAGCTGGGAGACCAGTTCGTCGGTGCCCTTCTCGGCCAGGAGGACGGAGGCCTCGCGGTACTCCATGCCGTAGGCGGTCCCGGCGTCCTGGTCGATCCGGTAGCGGGCCTTCAGCAGGTCGAAGAGCCGGTCGGGTCCGTCGTGGAGCAAGGGCCGGTAGACGCCGACCCGGCCCGTCTGCCGGGTCAGGAGTTCCATGATCCCCAGTTCGACGACCTGCCGGCCGTCCCCCCGCTCGATACCGGTCACGTACACGCTGCGCGTCACGCGTGCTCTCCGTCCCATGCTGTGAATGTCTGATTGGTATGACTCGACCTCTTGACAGTACCTCCGCCAGTGGATAGGACGCCCCCCGGGAAAAGGGCCTGGCAGGAGGGGTCGAAGGGCCTGGTGGCCGGAGCGTCACAAGACGCGCGGCACCCCGCGACCGTGGAACAATCGGACAGGCTTCATCATTACGCCCTTCATTTGTACGGCAGGAGACACAGCACGATGCGTATCGGAGTTCTCACCGCAGGCGGCGACTGCCCGGGCCTGAACGCTGTCATCCGTTCGGTCGTACACCGCGCCCTGGTCGGCCACGGCGACGAGGTCATCGGCTTCGAGGACGGTTTCAAGGGCCTCCTGGACGGCCATTACCGCCCCCTCGACATCAATGCCGTCAGCGGCATCCTGGCCCGTGGCGGCACCATCCTGGGCTCGGCCCGCATGGAGCGTGCACGCCTCCACGAAGCCGCGGAGAACGCACAGGAATTGGCGAGGCGCTACGACATCGACGCCCTGATCCCGATCGGCGGCGAGGGCACCCTGACGGCCGCCCGGATGCTGTCGGACGCGGGGATGCCCGTCGTGGGCGTGCCGAAGACCATCGACAACGACATCTCCTCCACCGACCGCACCTTCGGCTTCGACACCGCCGTCATGGTCGCCACCGAGGCCATCGACCGCCTCAAGACCACCGCCGAGTCGCACCAGCGCGTGATGGTCGTCGAGGTCATGGGGCGCCACGCGGGCTGGATCGCCCTGGAGTCCGGCATGGCCGGCGGAGCCCACGGGATCTGCCTGCCGGAGCGGCCCTTCGAGGTGGACGCCCTGGTGAAGATGGTGGAGGAGCGATTCTCGCGCGGGAAGAAGTTCGCCGTGGTCTGCGTCGCCGAGGGCGCGCACCCGGCGGAGGGCTCCATGCCGTACGAGAAGGGCGCGATCGACCAGTACGGCCACGAACGCTTCGCCGGCATCGGCAACCGCCTCGCCGTCGAGCTGGAGCACCGCCTGGGCAAGGAGGCCCGCCCCGTCATCCTGGGCCACGTCCAGCGCGGCGGCACCCCCACCGCCTACGACCGGGTGCTCGCGACCCGCTTCGGCTGGCACGCCGTGGAGGCGGTCCACCGCGGCGACTTCGGCAACATGACCGCCCTGCGCGGCACCGACATCGTGATGGCCCCGCTGGCCCACGCGGTCACCGAGCTGAAGACCGTCCCCGATGCCCGCATGTACGAGGCCGAGTCCGTCTTCTGAGCCGCCCCGGGCCGCCCGCAGGCCCCGGACGGGGCCGCCGGGGCCGGCCCTGCGGCCCGCGGGACGGGGACTTCCGCCCCCGACCGGGCCCCCGAAGGGCCCCGGTCCGTCCACGACGGGGCCGCGGCCGGGTGCGCCGGCCGTCGTACGGGCGCTGCCGGGCAGCGGCGGCGCAGGGTCGTCCGGCCGGTCAGGCCGCACCGCCCGCCAGGCGCCAGAACCGGTCCACGATGTCCGTGAGGAACTCCCGCCCCGAGTCCCCGCGCCCGGCCTCGCCCTCGCCGCCGCCCCAGCTCAGGGTCGCCACCATCCGCGACTGGTACTCCCCGTGCAGCTGGTCCAGCACCCGCTCCAGGTGCGCCTTGGGGATCGGCAGCAGTTTGCCCAGCGGCTTCACGTACGCCTGCCAGCGGGTGGTCACCGCACTGCGCAGCAGCTCGGCGAGCTCCTCCTGCTTCCCGGTAGCCGTCACGAACTGGGCCAGCGTCAGCCCCAGCAGCGCCGCGAGCGCCGCCGACTGCCGTTCGTTGCCCCGCCAGCGCCCGGTGTCCTCCATCTTCTGGTAGGAGTTCGCCTCCAGACCGACCCGCCGGGCCAGCTCCTCGGCGGCCAGCCCCCTGGCCATCCTGTGCTCCCGCAAGGTGACGGGCTCGGCGAGCAGCTCGCCGGGGGAGCACCACAGGACGCCTGCGAGAGCGGTGAGTTCGGCGGAGGAGGGCGAGATCTCGCCACGTTCCCACGCCATCACCGTCTCGGGCGTGACGAGCATTCCGTACTGGGCGCGAAGGCCATAGGCGACATGACCGGGCGCCATGCCCAGGGCCGCGCGCAGGCGACGCGCGGCGGGGGCATTGAAAGGTGGGCTGGAGTGCACACGGCACACCGTAGAGATGGCTGGGGCGTGGCGACTACAGACCAAACAAACAAGCCCATAACTCGTAGGAAAGTCCTATGAAATTCAGGGCATTAGTCGGCTTTCTTAGCGACTGTCCGGTAATCGGTGCCACGGGAAGATCTTTTCTCAGGATACGGTTCCAGCCATTCCCCATGAGCGCAAGACCCATGACACCGCTCACACCCTGTGAACCGGCCGCCACTCCCGTACGTGATCCATACCGGGGCCCCTCGCATACGGGGGTGGCGAGGGGCCCGCACCGTCCTTGCCTTGACGCCAGCGTCAAGGATTACCGTCGGGACATGCGCATCGGCGAACTGGCCGAGCGGGCCGGGACCAGCACCCGGACGCTCAGGTACTACGAGACCCGGGGACTGCTGCCCGCACGGCGGGACGGCAACGGCTACCGGACCTACGACGAGGACGACCTGCGGCTGCTGCGCCAGATCCGCATGCTCCAGGACTTCGGCTTCGAGTTGGAGGAGACCCGGCCCTTCGTGGACTGCCTGCGCGCCGGGCACCCGGCCGGGGACTCCTGCCCGGCCTCGCTGGCCGTGTACCGGCGCAAGCTCGCCGAGCTCGACAGCCTGATCGGCCAGCTGACCGGAGTGCGCGAGCAGGTGGCGAGGCAGCTGGCCGGCGCCGAGGAGGCCGCGGGCGCTGCCGCGGCGCCCCGCTGCGAGATGACGGGCTGACCCGCCCGCGGGCGGGACGGCCGACAACGGGAAACGAGAGGGGAACGGCATGGTGCACGCACAGGGCGTGGCAGAAGTGACCGACGCGGACTTCGAGGCCGAGGTGCTGGAGGAACGGGGACGGCCCGTCCTCGTGGAGTTCACCGCGGACTGGTGCGGCCCCTGCCGCCAGCTCGCGCCCGTGCTGTCCGCGGTCGCCGCCGAGGAGGCCGGGCGCCTCAAGGTCGTCCAGATCGACGCGGACACCAACCCCGGCACCGTCACCAGGTACGGGGTGCTGTCCATGCCGACCCTGCTCGTCTTCCGCGACGGCGAGCCCGTGAAGCAGATGGTCGGGGCCCGCGCCAAGCGCCGCCTCCTCCAGGAGCTGGAGGAGGAGCGCGAGGCGGCCGCTACGGCCTGAGCCAGACCGTGGCCAAGGGGGGCAGGGTCATCCGCAGGCTCGCCGGGCGGCCCTGCGCCGGCACCGGCTCCGGCCGCAGCGGCTGCGCGTAGTGGATGCCGCTGCCGCCGTAGGCCTGGTGGTCGGTGTTGAGCACCTCCCGCCACAGCGGCACCTCCTCGGGGACCCCGATGCGGTAGCCGTGCCGCACCACCGGCGAGAAGTTCGACACCGCGAGCAGCTGCGACCCGTCCTGCGCGTACCGCAGGAAGGCGAATACGTTGTCCTGCGCCGCGTCCGCCTCCACCCAGGCGAAGCCCTCCGGCACGCTGTCCCGCTCCCACAGGGCGGGCGCCGCCGTGTACGCGCGGTTCAGGTCGCGCACGAGGTCGCGCACGCCCCGGTGGTCGGCGGACGCGGCGTAGGAGGAGTCCAGCAGCCACCAGTCGGGCCCGTACACCTCCGACCACTCCGAACCCTGGGCGAACTCCTGCCCCATGAACAGCAGCTGTTTGCCGGGGTGGGCCCACATGAAGCCCAGGTAGGCCCGGTGCGCGGCCCGCCGCTGCCACCAGTCCTCCCCGGGGATCTTCGACACCAGCGAGCCCTTGCCGTGCACGACCTCGTCGTGCGAGATCGGCAGCACGTAGTTCTCGCTGAAGGCATAGACCATCCCGAAGGTCATGTCGTGGTGGTGGTACTTGCGGTGCACCGACTCCTTCGACATGTAGCGCAGGGTGTCGTGCATCCAGCCCATGTTCCACTTCAGCCCGAAGCCGAGCCCGCCGCAGTCCGTCGGCCGGGTCACGCCCTCCCACGCGGTGGACTCCTCCGCGATGGTCACCACCCCGGGGCAGCGCCGGTACACGGTGGCGTTCATCTCCTGGAGCAGCGCCACCGCGTCCAGGTTCTCCCGCCCGCCGTGCTCGTTGGGCGTCCACTCGCCCTCGCTCCGCGAGTAGTCCAGGTAGAGCATCGAGGCCACCGCGTCCACGCGCAGCCCGTCCACGTGGAACTCCTCGCACCAGTAGACGGCGTTGGCCACGAGGAAGTTGCGGACCTCCTTGCGGCCGTAGTCGAACTCCAGCGTCCCCCAGTCCGGGTGCGCGGCCCGCCGCGGGTCCGGGTGCTCGTACAGCGGCCGCCCGTCGAACTCGGCCAGGGCCCAGTCGTCGCGCGGGAAGTGCGCCGGCACCCAGTCGACGATCACCCCGATCCCCGCCCGGTGCAGCGCGTCCACCAGGCAGCGGAAGTCGTCCGGGCCGCCCATCCGCGAGGTCGGCGCGTAGTACCCGGTGACCTGGTAGCCCCACGAGCCCCCGAAGGGGTGCTCGGCGACCGGCATCAGCTCCACGTGGGTGAAGCCCAGCTCCTTCACGTAGGCCGGGAGCTGCTCCGCCAGCTGCCGGTACGAGAGCCCCGGCCGCCAGGACGCCAGGTGCAGCTCGTACACCGACAGGGGGGCCTGGTGTGCCGGGCGGGCGCCCCGCTGCGCCATCCACTCGGCGTCCTGCCACACGTACCGCGAGGCGGTGACCACCGAGGCGTTCGCCGGGGGGACCTCCGCCGACCGGGCCATCGGGTCGGCGCGCAGGGTGTGGCTGCCGTCGGGCCGGGTGATGTCGTACTTGTACAGCGTGCCCTCGCCCACGCCCGGCAGGAACAGCTCCCACACCCCGCTCGCCCCCAGGGAGCGCATCGGGTAGGCGACGGGGTCCCAGTACGAGAAGTCCCCGGTGACCCGGACCCCCTGGGCGTTCGGCGCCCACACCGTGAACCGGGTCCCGGCCACCCCCTGGTGCTCCATGGGTTCGGCCCCGAGCGCCCGCCACAGCTGTTCGTGGCGGCCCTCCCCGATCAGGTGCAGGTCCAGCTCGCCGAGCGCCGGCAGGAACCGGTACGGGTCGTGGATCTCGATCTCGTCGCCGTCGTAGGTGACCAGCAGCCGGTAGTCCGGCACCCCGGTCAGCGGCAGCAGTCCGGAGAACAGCCCGTCGCCGTCGCTGAGGAGTTCGGCGCGCAGCCCCTTGGCGACGACGGTGACCGCCTTGGCGTAGGGGCGCAGCACGCGGAAGGCCACGCCGCCCCGCTGGGCACGGGCACCCAGCACGGCGTGCGGATCGTGGTGGCGGCCCTCCAGCAGCCGGGCCCGTTCGTCACCGCCGAGGGCGGGCGCCGGCCGGACCCCGCGCGCGGGCGCCTTGCGGGCGCGCGGTGCCGGAGCCTTGGGTTTGCGCGCCGCCGCGACCGGCGCTCCGCGGCCGGGAGCCGGCGCCGGAGCGGCGGCCGCCGGGGCAGCCGGGGCCGTCGACGGCGAGGTGGTGGAGGGTGACTGACGGGCGGGGCTCACGTGTGCGGCCTCCTAGGCGGCTGCGGGCGGGGGGACAGGGAGGGGAAGCCGTCGCCGGCTGCGGGACCGGCGCCCGGGCCGAGTCCCGGTCCCGGACGGGCGACGGGACCCGGGCCCGGCGCGGCCCGGCCGAAGCTCCGGTCCGTGCCGGAGGCGAGCCGCCGGATCGCGGCCATCGGCACGTGCAGCCAGTCGGGCCGGTGCCGGGACTCGTACCGGGCCTCGTACACCGCCTTGTCGGTCTCGTACGCACGCAGCAGTACGGGGTCCTCCCGGGGGTCGCGCCCGGTGGTGCGGGCGTAGCCCTCGCAGAAGGCGGCCCGGCAGTCGTCCGCCCAGGCGGGGGCGAACGGCCGGTGCGAGCGGGCGGCGTAGTCGAAGGAGCGCAGTATCCCGGCGATGTCGCGGACGGCCGGTTCCGGGCGGCGCCGGTCGGCGAGCGGCCGGGCCGGCTCGCCCTCGAAGTCGATCAACGACCAGGAGCCGTCCAGGGTGCGCAGGGTCTGCCCCAGATGGAGGTCGCCGTGGATCCGCTGGGCCGCGACGCCCGCACCGCGGGAGGCGGCCAGTGCGTCGAAGGCGCCCCGCAGCCCCGCTTCGAAGGGCCGCAGCGCGGGCACCTCGCGCGCGGTGGCGGCCAGCCGCGCCGTCATCCCGGCGGCGAGCCGGGCGGTCTGCTCGGGGCCGAGGGCCAGCGTGGGCAGGGCGCCGGCGAGCGCGCTGTGCACCTCGGCCGTGGCCCGGCCGAGCTCTTTCGCCTCGGCGGTGAAGTCCTTCCCGGCTCCCAGCCGGCGCAGGGCCAGCTGCCAGCCGTCGTCGGATCCGCGCAGGTACGGCTGGAGCACGCCCAGGGTCAGCGGTTCGCTGCCGGGCAGCTCGGCCTCGTACCAGGCGACGGGTGCCGGGACGCGCGCGCAGCCCGCCGCGGCGAGGGCTCTGGGCAGCTCCAGGTCCGGGTTGACCCCGGGGCCGACGCGGCGGAACACCTTGAGGATGAACGAATCTCCGTAGATGAGGGACGAGTTCGTCTGCTCCCCGGAGAGCGGCCGCGGGACCAGTCCCGCCGGTACGGGAGCCTGCGCGTCCCGGTCGAAGCGGAGCGGGCCGAGCGTGCCCGGCGAGCGCAGCCGCTCCAGCAGCATGGCCGCCAGCCGGGGGTCGCCGAGCGCCTCGTACACGGCCCGGCCCGCGTACGGACCGCGCTCGGCGTGCCCGATCAGGGCGGGGGCGAGAGCGGGCGGCAGGGACGGGCGGATGCCCAGCAGCAGTTGGTAGCAGTCCCCGTCGACGTCGAGGAGCAGGTGCAGCAGTCCGGGGGTGGAGCCCGGTGGCAGGAGTTCGGCGGCCGAGACCGCCCTCAGCCTGCTGATGGTGCGGCCCTTGCCCGCGAACCAGCGCTGTGCGGGCAGCCAGGCCCGCAGCATCGGTTCCAGCGGGCCGATTCCGGCGGCCCGGTCGGCCGCCAGCCGGCTCCGGGCGGATGCAGCCTCCGACATGGCGTCGCGTCCTTTCCCCGGGCCGTCACAGAATGCGCAGAGTGTCCCGGATGTGCGGCAGTTGCTTCTCCGGCGTGTGCGAGTGTCGGGTCAGGATGATCCGTACAGGGGCGGGCGGTTGACCCGTTCGAGCGGCCCGCCCCTCGTTCCGGCCTGCTACTCGGCTCGCGGCTCGGTCCGTTGTTCGGAACGCAGCCGGAACCAGTAGAAGCCGTGTCCTGCCAGGGTCAGCAGGTACGGCCACTCACCGATCGGCGGGAAGCGCACATCACCCGTGAGCTCCACCGGGACCCGCCCGTTGAACGACCTCAGGTCCAGCTCGGTGGGCTGCGCGAAGCGCGAGAAGTTGTGCACGCACAGCACCAGGTCGTCCCCGAACTCGCGCAGGAAGGCGAGCACCGCCGGGTTGGACGAGGGCAGTTCGGTGTACGAGCCGAGTCCGAAGGCGGGGTTCGCCTTGCGGATCTCGATCAGCCGACGGGTCCAGTGCAGCAGTGAGGAGGGCGATGCCATCGCGGCCTCGACACTGGTGACCTGGTACCCGTAGACCGGGTCCATGATGACCGGCAGGTTCAGCCTGCCCGGATCGCAGGAGGAGAAACCGGCGTTGCGGTCCGGGGTCCACTGCATCGGGGTGCGGACGCCGTCGCGGTCGCCGAGCCAGATGTTGTCGCCCATGCCGATCTCGTCGCCGTAGTAGAGGATCGGCGATCCGGGCAGGGACAGCAGGAGCGCGGTGAACAGCTCGATCTGGTTGCGGTCGTTGTCCAGGAGCGGGGCGAGCCGGCGCCGGATGCCGATGTTGGCCCGCATCCGCGGATCCTTGGCGTACTCGGCGTACATGTAGTCGCGCTCTTCGTCGGTGACCATTTCCAGGGTCAGCTCGTCGTGATTGCGCAGGAAGATGCCCCACTGGCAGCGGTCCGGGATCGCCGGGGTCTTGGCCAGGATCTCGGAGACCGGGTAGCGCGACTCTCTTCGCACCGCCATGAAGATGCGCGGCATGACGGGGAAATGGAAGGCCATGTGGCACTCGTCCCCGCCCTTCGCGTAGTCCCCGAAGTAGTCGACGACGTCCTCGGGCCACTGGTTGGCCTCGGCGAGCAGGACGGTGTCCGGGTAGTGCGCGTCGATCTCGGCCCGCACCCGCTTCAGCAGCTCGTGCGTGCGGGGCAGGTTCTCGCAGTTCGTCCCCTCCTCCGCGTACAGGTACGGGACGGCGTCGAGCCGGAACCCGTCGATGCCGAGGTCCAGCCAGAACCTGAGGGCGGAGACGATCTCCTCCTGCACGGCCGGGTTCTCGAAGTTCAGGTCCGGCTGGTGCGAGAAGAAGCGGTGCCAGTAGTACTGCTTGCGTAGCGGGTCGTACGTCCAGTTCGAGGTCTCGGTGTCGATGAAGATGATGCGGGCGTCCTGGTACTGCTTGTCGTTGTCGGCCCACATGTAGTAGTCCCCGTACGGCCCCTCGGGGTCCTTGCGGGACTGCTGGAACCACTCGTGCTGATCGCTCGTGTGGTTCATGACGAAGTCGATGATCACCCGCATGCCGCGCTGGTGTGCGGCGTCCACGAACTCCACGAAGTCGGCGAGGTCGCCGAACTCGGGCAGTACGGAGGTGTAGTCGGAGACGTCGTAACCCCCGTCGCGCAGGGGTGAGGCGAAGAACGGCGGCAGCCAGAGGCAGTCGACGCCGAGCCACTGGAGGTAGTCCAGCTTCGAGGTGAGTCCCTTGAGGTCCCCCACGCCGTCGCCGTTGCTGTCGTGGAAGGAGCGGACGAGGACCTCGTAGAAGACGGCCCGCTTGAACCAGTCGGGATCGCGGTCCTTGGCTGGGGTGTCCTCGAAGGTATCGGGGACGGGATCGTTGATCATCATGTGGTGGGTGACCCTCCGGTGGGCGGGGACGGTCGCAGAGCGGCCAGTACGTGCGCGGGCGTGCGGCCCGGCTCTAGGCGCACGTAGTTCGCCCTGCCCCAGTGATAGGTCTCGCCGGTGAGCTCGTCGCGCACCGCGAGGGACCCGTGCCAGTCGAGGCCGAGTACCGGCATGTCCAACGAGACCGTCGCCTCCTGGGTGTGGTGCGGATCGAGGTTGACGACCACCAGTACGGAATTGGCTCCGGCGTGCTTCGAATAGGCGATCACCTGTTCGTTGTCGGTCGGGTGGAAGTGGATGTCCCGCAGCTGCTGGAGGGCGGGGTTGCGCCGGCGCAGCCGGTTCAGGGAGGTGATCAGCGGGGCGATGGTGCGGCCCTCGCGGTCGGCCGCGGACCAGTCCCGCGGCCTGAACTCGTACTTCTCCGAGTTCAGGTACTCCTCGCTGCCCTCCCGCACCGGGGTGTTCTCGCAGAGCTCGTACCCGGCGTAGACCCCCCAGGAGGGGGACAGCGTGGCGGCGAGCACCGCGCGCACCTCGAAGGCGGGCCGCCCCCCGTGCTGCAGGTACGCGTGCAAGATGTCGGGCGTGTTCACGAAGAAGTTCGGCCGCATCACGGAGGCCGAGCGGGTACCGGACAGCTCGGTCAGGTACTCGGTGAGCTCGGCCTTGGTGTTGCGCCAGGTGAAATAGGTGTACGACTGCTGGAAGCCGACGGCGGCGAGGGCGCGCATCATCGCCGGGCGGGTGAAGGCCTCGGCGAGGAAGATCACGTCGGGGTCGGACTTGTTGATGTCCGCGATCACCTTCTGCCAGAAGACCACCGGCTTGGTGTGCGGGTTGTCGACCCGGAAGATGCGGACGCCGTGGTCCATCCAGTACCGCAGGATGCGGACCGTCTCCTCGACGATGCCGGCCATGTCGGTGTCGAAGTGGATCGGGTAGATGTCCTGGTACTTCTTCGGGGGGTTCTCGGCGTAGGCGATCGTCCCGTCGGCGCGGTGGCGGAACCACTCCGGGTGCTTCTCCACCCAGGGGTGGTCGGGGGAGCACTGGAGCGCGAAGTCGAGCGCGATCTCCAGGTGCAGCTCCCGGGCGCGCGCCACGAAGGCGTCGAAGTCCTCGATGGTCCCGAGGTCCGGGTGGACGGCGTCGTGCCCGCCCTCCGTGGAACCGATGGCCCATGGCACACCCGGGTCCCAACTCCCTGCGGACAGCGTGTTGTTCGGGCCCTTGCGGTACGTGCTGCCGATGGGGTGGACCGGTGGCAGGTACACCACGTCGAAGCCCATCGCGGCGACCGCGGGCAACCGTTCGGCGGCCGTCCGGAAGGTCCCGCTGACGGGCACCTCACCGGGCTCGACCACGGCCCCCTCGGACCGCGGGAACATCTCGTACCAGGAACCGAAGAGGGCCCGCTTGCGTTCGACCAGCAGCGGCAGGGCCTTGGCGGAGGTGACCAGCTCCCGGTACGGGCGGCGCGCGAGGGCCGCGTCCACCCCGGGGGCGAGGGCGGCGGCGTACCGCTCCGCGACCTCGACGTCCTCGTCGCGCATCACCTCGGCGGCGGCCGTCACGGCCCCGCGGCCGTCGCGCTTGGGGATCCGGGCCGCGGCCCGCGCGTACAGCTCGGCGCCCTCCAGCAGCACCAGTCCGGTGTCGATCCCGGCGGGGATCTTGATCGCCGCATGGGCCCGCCAGGTGGCCACCGGGTCGCTCCACGCCTCGACGGTGTACGTCCACCTTCCCTCGGTATCGGCGGCCACCCGGGCTCCCCACCGGTCGGTACCGGGGGCGAGCTCGCGCAGGGGCACGGGGGGACGGAGCCGCCCGTTCGGATCTCTGAGCACGACGTGGGCGGCCACGGCGTCGTGTCCCTCGCGGAACACGGTGGCGGAGATCTCGAAGACCTCGTCCACGACCGCCTTGGCGGGTCTGGCGCCGCAGTCGACGGCGGGGCGGACGTCCAGCACGGGAATGCGACCGATCATGATGGGATCACCTGGGGGCAGTTCGCAGGGCTCGGTGACAACAGCGCAGCCGGGGAACCGGCTGGTCGTGCACGCTCTGTTCGCTCTGTTTCTAGCCGCTCGGAAGACGGCTGGGCTGCGGGCATGGCCGCTCCTGTCCGCGTTCACTCGGGTGGCGGGGAGAGGTCGGGTGCGGGTGCGCCGTGCGTGTACCTCGCGTACCCGGTGAGCCCTTCCCACTCTCGCCCCGCCCAATCCGGGCACCCGGTCACTACTCGTCCGTAGTGGCACGGGCGTCACCCGCCCTCGGTCGACATCCGGCGGGGCTACGTCAAGTCCGCAGGGATCACCTGATGTGAGTACGCACACCACCCGTCCCACCTGCCTCGCGAGCCGCTTCCGGAGCGCATCGAGGCCCCGATTCCGGCGGGACCCGCCGTCGGAGCGGAGGCGTAGGGATGGCCGGATCGCATCCCTCGCGGGACCTTCGGACCGGCCCGGGCAGGGCGGTCCCGCCCGTCCGGCACGGCAGCGGCCCGGCCGGGGTGCCATGGCCGGGAAGGGGACGGCTCGCTAGCCTTCCGGGGGTGATGCGCGGGTGCACAGCGTGGTGCGGCCGCTCCGATCCGCAATCCCCTGCGAAGGTGGAACACGTGAAGGCTATCCGTCGATTCACCGTGCGCCCCGTCCTCCCGGAGACCCTGCTGCCACTTACCGATCTCGCGCACAACCTGCGCTGGTCGTGGCACGCGGAGACCCGCGAACTCTTCCAATCCGTCGACCCCGAGGGCTGGCAGGCCGCCGACGGCGACCCCGTCCGGCTCCTCGGCGCCGTGTCCGCCGCCCGGCTGGCGGAGCTGTCCGGCGACCGCCGGTTCCTGCGGCGCCTCGCCGTCGCCGTCGCCGACCTCGATGACTACCTGGGCGGCGGGAGGTGGTACCAGGGACAGGAGTCCGGCGGCACCCTGCCCGCCGGGATCGCCTATTTCTCCCCCGAGTTCGGCATCACCGCCGCCCTGCCCCAGTACTCCGGCGGACTCGGGATCCTCGCCGGGGACCACCTGAAGGCCGCCAGCGACCTCGGCGTCCCCCTCATCGGAGTGGGACTGCTGTACCGCCACGGCTACTTCCGCCAGTCGCTCTCCCGCGACGGCTGGCAGCAGGAGCACTACCCCGTACTGGACCCCGACGAGCTGCCCCTCGCCCTGGTCCGCCAGGAGGACGGCACCCCCGCCCGGATCTCGCTGACCCTCCCCGGCGGCCGCGCCCTGCACGCGCACATCTGGCAGGCCCGCGTCGGCCGGGTGCCCCTGCTGCTCCTGGACTCCGACGTCGAGGACAACGACACCGCGGCCCGCGAGGTGACCGACCGGCTCTACGGCGGCGGCAGCGACCACCGGCTGCTCCAGGAGATGCTCCTCGGCATCGGCGGCGTCCGTGCCGTGCGCCTCTACTGCGCCCTGACCGGCCACCCCGACCCCGAGGTCTTCCACACCAACGAGGGCCACGCCGGCTTCCTCGGGCTGGAACGCATAAGGGAACTGGAACGGGAGCAGGGCCTCGGCTTCGACGCCGCCGTCGAGGCGGTCCGCGCCGGCACCGTCTTCACCACGCACACCCCCGTCCCCGCGGGCATCGACCGCTTCGAGCGGGCGCTGGTCGCCCGCCACTTCGGGGACGGCGGGGAGCTGGCCGGCGTCCCGGTCGACCGGATCCTCGAACTCGGCGCCGAGTCCTATCCCGGAGGCGACCCCGGCGTCTTCAACATGGCCGTCATGGGACTGCGCCTCGCCCAGCGGGCCAACGGGGTGTCCACCCTCCACGGCTCCGTCAGCCGGGGCATGTTCGCCGGGCTGTGGCCGGGCTTCGACGCCGCGGACGTGCCCATCACCTCCGTGACGAACGGGGTGCACGCCCCGACCTGGGTGGCCCCCGAGGTCGTCCGCCTCGGCGCCCGGCAGATCGGCGCCGGCCGCACCGAGGACGCCCTGTCGGTCGGCGGCTCGCAGCGCTGGGACGCGGTCGCGGACATCCCCGACCAGGACGTCTGGGACCTGCGGCGGGTCCTGCGCGAGCAGCTGGTGCAGGAGGTGCGCGAGCGGCTGCGGGCCTCCTGGCGCCAACGCGGGGCCGCGGAGGCCGAACTGGGCTGGGTGGACTCCGTACTCGACCCGGACGTGCTGACCATCGGCTTCGCCCGGCGCGTGCCCTCGTACAAGCGGCTGACCCTGATGCTGCGCGACCCGGAGCGGCTGCGCGCGCTGCTGCTGGACCCGGAACGGCCCGTGCAGATCGTGGTCGCCGGCAAGGCGCACCCGGCCGACGACGGCGGGAAGCGGCTCGTGCAGGAGCTGGTGCGCTTCGCGGACGACCCGCGGGTGCGGCACCGGATCGTCTTCCTGCCCGACTACGGCATGGCGATGGCGCAGAAGCTCTACCCGGGCTGCGACGTCTGGCTCAACAATCCGCTGCGTCCGCTGGAGGCCTGCGGGACGAGCGGCATGAAGGCCGCGCTCAACGGCTGCCTCAACCTGTCTGTACTGGACGGCTGGTGGGACGAGTGGTTCGAGCCGGACTTCGGCTGGGCCATCCCGACCGCCGACGGGCTCGGGGCCGACGAGGACCGCCGGGACGACCTGGAGGCCAACGCGCTCTACGAGCTGATCGAGGGCCGGGTCGCGCCCCGGTTCTACGACCGGACCGGGGGCACCGGGCTGCCCGTGCGGTGGATCGAGATGGTCCGGCGCACGCTGGTCTCCCTGGGGCCCAAGGTGCTGGCCGGGCGCATGGTGAGGGAATACGTGGAGCGGCTGTACGCACCGGCCGCGCTCGCCCACCGGGCCCTGACCGCCGAGGCGGCGCGGGACCTCGCCTGGTGGAAGGGGCGGGTCCGGGCCGCCTGGCCGCGGGTGGCCGTCGAGCACGTGGAGGCCCTGGCCGCGGCTCCCGTCGACGGCACCGCCGAACTCGGATCCACCCTGACGCTGCGGGTGCGGGTCGCCCTGGACGCGCTGGCACCCGAGGACGTGGAGGTGCAGGCCGTCGCGGGCCGGGTGGACCCGCAGGACGTGATCAGGGACGCGCGGACCTTCCCGCTCAAGCCGGCCGGCGGACCCGACCTGGAGGGCCGCTGGGTGTACGAGGGCCCGCTGGTGCTGGACCGCACGGGGCCGTTCGGCTACACGGTGCGCATCCTGCCCGCGCACCCGCTGCTCGCGACACCGGCCGAACTGGGCCTGGTCGTGGGACCGGCGGCGGGCGAGGCGGGCCCGGGCGGAGGAGTGGTCCTGCGCTGAGGCACGGCCGGCCGGGGGCCGGACCGGGAGGGCGGGCGGCGCATCCGGAGGCCGCCCGTCCTCCCGGCCGCATGCCCGGGCGCTGCCGGATGGGCTCAGCAACGCCTCCCGGGAGGGTGAATCTTCGAACACATTCCGCACGCCTCATCGCTTCTTCACAGTGGTCCGCTCCTACGCTGCCCGCGGATGCCACCGGACCCGGTATCCGCGGACCCCGAGAAACGGACCTCCCATGCGTCTTCGTACCACCGCCGCCGTGTTCGCCGGCGCCGTCTCGCTCGTCCTGCCCGCCGGCGGCCCGGCGCTCGCCGACGACCACGACGGGCGCGGCCTCGGCACCCTGCACTACCGGTTCATCGAACGGAACGGGGAGGAGCGCCGCGCGCAGATCCGTCCCGCGGGCACCGACACCTGCTACCTCCTGACGTACACCTCCCGGAACCGGCCCGCCGTCGAGGTGATCAACGAGACGAGGTCGCAGGCCGTCCTCTTCGACAACCCGGGCTGCGCCGGCCGGGCGGAGCGGGTGCTGGAGCCGGGCCGGCGGGCGCGGAACGTCGAGGTCGTCGCGGTCTTCTTCAAGCCGGTCCGGGGCAACGGGAACGGGAACGGCAACGGGAACGGGAACGGCGACTGGACCGGCCCCGGCGGTGGCAACGGTGACGACCCGGGCCGCGAGGACCAGGGCCAGGGCCGTCCGGACCAGGGCCAGGGCCGTCCCGAGCAGGACCAGGGCCGTCCGGACCAGGGCCAGGGCCGTCCCGAGCAGGACCAGAACCGCCCGGACCAGGGCCAGGGCCGTCCCGAGCAGGGCCAGGGCCGTCCCGAGCAGGACCAGGGCCGTC
>NZ_JBHXRK010000012.1:124853-231034 GCF_042716875.1 Streptomyces sp. NPDC058646
CCGGACCAGAGCCAGGGCCGTCCCGAGCAGGACCAGGGCCAGGGCCGTCCCGAGCAGGGCCAAGGCCGCCCGGAGCAGGGCCAAGGTCGTCCCGAGCAGGACCAGGGCCGTCCGGACCAGAGCCAGGGCCGTCCCGAGCAGGACCAGGGCCAGGGCCGTCCCGAGCAGGGCCAAGGCCGCCCGGAGCAGGGCCAAGGTCGTCCCGAACAGGGCCAGGGCCGTCCGGAGCAGGGCCAGGGCCGTCCCGAGCAGGGTCAGGGCGGCGACGACCAGGGGCTCGCGGACGGGGCCGACGGGGCGGCCGACTTCGGGGCGGACCAGGGCGGAGAGTTCGACGAGGGCTTCCTCACCGACGTCTTCCGCTCCCTCGGCTGACCGCCGGCCGGCCGCCGGCCCCGCACCGTCAGCCCCGCACCTGCTCGCCGGCCCCGGCAGCCGGCCACCGCACCACGTCCGCCGCCGTGTAGGGCCCGGCGCCGGGGGAGAGCACCGGCAGGAACGACAGGTCCTTGCCGATCGTGACCAGCGGGGGCTCCACCCGGCCGCCGGGCCGCCGCTGCGCCAGCCCGATGGTGGCGAGCAGCCCGTTGCACAGGCACTGCCGGCCCCGGGTGTCGGCCGCGTCCCCGCCCTTGCGGACGTAACTCCCCACCGGCTCGGCCGCGCAGCGGTACGCGAGGCCCCGGGGCCCCCGTACCGGCGTGCGCAGGAAACCGAGGTCGCACACCCGCCGCCGCGCCGCGGCCACCTCTGGTTCCGACACGGTGCCCGGCAGCTCCGCCACCTCGAAGGGGAAGGCGGTCGGCGAGGCCTCGGGGTCGTTGCGGACGGTGAGGGTGCCCTCGTGGGCCCGGCCGCGCAGTTCCTCGCGCAGGTGGGGGGCCATCGCGGACTCCTCGCAGAGGGCGAAGGCGCTGCCCACCTGCACCCCGGCGGCCCCTTCGGCCCGGGCCGAAGGGGCCGCCCCGCTGGTCTCGATCACGAAGCCGTCGGGGCGGGTCGCCTCGTCGCGGGCCAGGTAGGCGGCCAGTACCGGGAGCGAGACGATGGCGATGACGGACGGGCGGCGCAGCGGGCCCGGCAGGTGTCCGGCGAGCAGCGCACCCGGGTCGAAGAGGTGGTCGACCGGCTGCTCCTCGCCCTCCAAGGCGATCTTGGTCACGCAGGGTTCGCAGCGCGCCAGCCGCGAGGCGAGGGCAGGGATCTGACCGGGGACTCCCGCGCCCACGAGCACGTGGTCGACGCCTGCCAGGATCGCGCCGAACATCGCGGGGGCGGTGGCCAGCTGGATCTTCTCCAGGTAGTTGATGCCGACGAGGCCGTCATGTCCCTCCTTCGCGAGCCAGACCTCGGCGAAGTCGCCGAGGACGGTGAGGATCTCTGCCCGGGCCCCGCCGGTCGCGCGCAGCCGCGGGGTGGTGCGCATCGGTGCGCCCTCGTCGAGGCCCCCCTCGCGGAAATGGCAATCAGTCTCCCCGTCCGGGAGCCGCGCGGCGGCGCCGGAGATCCCGGGCCCGGGGGCAGGTGGTCCCGGCCGGACACGGCCCATGGGACAGGGCCGCCCGGGGGGTTTGCTCCCGGGCGGCCCCGTGTTCAGCGGTTCAGCTGTCGTTCACCCGGACCCCGGTGGGGTCAGAAGGTGAGCTTCCAGCTGTTGATGTAGCCGGTGTCCTGGCTGGCAGCGTCCCTGACGCGGAGCTTCCAGGTGCCGTTCGCGACCTCGGAGGAGGCGTTCACGGTGAAGGACTGGACGATGTTGTCCGCGCTGCCGCCGCTGCGGTTGCGCAGGTTGTAGACGCTGCCGTCGGGGGCGACCAGGTCGACCACCAGGTCACCGACGTAGGTGTGGACGATGTTCACGTCCACCTTCAGCGTGCTCGGGGCGTTGCCGGTGCGGGTCACCGCGAGCGGGGACTCGACCGTGGCGTTGTCCGCGATCTGGTAGTCGTTCGTGTTCTCGAAGACGTTCTGCTGGCCGGTGCCGACCGTCCAGGTGAAGGACGCCGTCCCGGTCTTGCTCTGCGAGTCGGTCACCGTGACGGTCACGTTGGACGTGCCCGCGGTGGTGGCCGTGCCGGAGATCAGGCCGGTGGAGGAGTTGATCGACAGGCCGGCCGGAAGGCCGGTCGCCGCGTAGCTCAGCGCGCCCGGGTTGGTGCTGGTGGCCTGGACCTGCAGGCTGACAGCGGTGTTGACCTGGGTGGTCTGGTTGGCGATCGGGGTGACCGAGACGCCGCTCACGATGCGCGGGCCGACGTTGATGGCCGCCCAGGCGTTCGCCGTGTTGTTGTAGGTGACCGAGCCGGCACCGTAGAGGTCGGCCGCCGCCTGCAGGGTCGCCGTACGGGCGGCCGCGTAGTTGGTGTTCGACTTGAACAGGCCGGTGGTCAGCGCGCGGAACCAGATCTTCGAGGCGGCGTCGCGGCCGATGGCGGTGACCGGGAGGCCGTCGGAGGTCGGCGAGTCGTAGCTCACGCCGTTGACGACCTTGGCGCCCGAGCCCTCGGAGGCCAGGTAGTACCAGTGGTTGGCCGGGCCCGAGGAGTAGTGGACGTCGATGGAGCCGATGCCCGAGTACCAGGCGTCCTTGGAGGAGCCGTCCTTGCTCGGCTTGTCCATGTACCGCAGCGGGGTGCCGTTGCCGCGGATGTCGATCTTCTCGCCGACCAGGTAGTCGCCGACGTCCTGCGGGTTGTTGGCGTAGAACTCGACGGCCGCCGCCATGATGTCGGAGGTCGCCTCGTTCAGACCGCCGGGCTCACCGCTGTAGGTCATGTTGCCGGTGACCGAGGTCAGGCCGTGGGTCATCTCGTGGGCGGCCACGTCGGTGGAGGTGAGCGGCTTGGCGTTGCCGTCACCGTCGCCGTACGTCATGCAGAAGCAGGAGTCCTGCCAGAACGCGTTCACGTAGTTGTTGCCGTAGTGGACGCGGGTGTACGGCGAGACGCCGTCGTTGCGCAGGCCGTTGCGGCCGTGCACGTTCTTGTAGTAGTCCCACGTGACCTGCGCGCCGTAGTGGGCGTCGGCGGCCGCCGTCTCCAGGTTGGCCGGCAGGCCGTTGCCCCAGGTGTCGTCCGGGCCGGAGACGAGGGTGCCGGTGCCGGAGGTGCCGCGGTTGAGGTTGTACGTCTTGTGGTTGCCGCGGGTGGCGTCGGTCAGGTTGTAGCTGCCGCCCGACTGCGAGGTGCCGATCGTGACCTGGCCGGAGTACATGGTGTTGCCGGTGCCGGTCTCGACGGCCTGCCACTCGGTGATCTTGGCGCCGGTCCTGGCGTCGGTCACCACGTGCAGCTCGTTCGGCGTGCCGTCGTGCTGGAGGCCGCCGACGACGGTCTCGAACGCGAGGACCGGAGCGCCCTCGGCCGCCCAGATCACCTTGCGGGCGTTCTTGGAGGGCTTGGCGTCCTTCGAGCCCTCTTCGGCGGCGGCGGAGACGGCCTGGCTCTCCGCTGCCGCGGGGGTGACCGTGGCGTTGGTGTCCGCGACCTTGATCTCGTGGTGGGTGGCCTTGGTGACGCTCTTGGTGACCCCGTCCTTGGCATGGACGGTCAGGTCACCGCCGAGGACCGGGAGGCCGTCGTAGGTGCGCTCGTACGTGGTGTGCGTGGTGCCGTCCGCGTCCTTGACCACGTCGCGGACGATCAGCTTCTCGCCGCCGCCCAGGCCGAGCGCCTTGGCCGCCTGCGCGGTGGTCGAATTGGCCTCGGCGAGGAGCGTCGCACGCTCCGAAGCGCTGAGTACGCGGTTGGCCGCGCCCGGGTTGGACTGGACGGCGGTGCCTGCCTGGGACGCGGTGGCGTCGGCGGTGGCGGTGCCGGTCTGTATGCCTACGGCGAGCAGGGCTGCCGCGGCAATGAGCGCGCCGGCCGCCGTGGCGCGCCGCTGGGGGGTGGACCTCAACGCAGACTCCTTCTGCAAGGGGGGTTCCGGCAGGCTGGGTGGGCCGCCGGGCAGATCAGGGCTGGTGCGATGAACGGTCGAAGATTGCCACTTGCGGCGCGGAATGTCAGGGTCGCGTCAAAAGGTTGGCCGGAAACGGTTCGTTGTCCGAAGAGACGTATCCGGTATCCGGACCATTCACCTTTGTGTGCGAGAGAAGAGTG
Source organism: Streptomyces sp. NPDC058646 (assembly GCF_042716875.1). NCBI lineage: Bacteria > Bacillati > Actinomycetota > Actinomycetes > Kitasatosporales > Streptomycetaceae > Streptomyces > Streptomyces sp. NPDC058646. The sequence goes on from NZ_JBHXRK010000012.1 coordinate 128,957, forward strand.
CGACAACAGGAACGACTGATACCGGTTTCTAACGCTTGGGCAACAAGAGGCCTCGTTAACCCAAACGGCATTTACCGTACGGGCGTTTGTCGTACTGTTTCCCGGTGCGACAGATGTCCGTTGCCTGGGGAAGCCGTGGACACTCGCGACAGACATAGACCACGTGCCAGGGGGGCCCATGAGGCATGTTCATTTTCCTGCGCAAAGAGTGGCCAGAACGGCCCAGGGGTCGACGGCGCCTGCCCGTCGGCTCGGTGACAAGGCGCGGTGGTACCTGCCCGCCGCCCTCGCCGCGGATTTCCTCGGTGCCGCCGTTCCCGTCGGGCTCGTCTTCGAGGCCGCCCAGCAGGTACGACCCGTGTACTGCGCCCTCGGCGCGGCCCTCGCGTGGACCGGGGTGCAGGCGCTGCGCCGCCGGTACGCGGCCCGGATGCTCGGGGAGTCGCGCGGGGTGCTGCCCGTCCTCCACGACTGGCTGATTCTCATCGGCGTCCTGGCCGTGGCCCGCGTGGTGACGGAGGAGGACACCCCCCGGCTGTCCGCCCTCGGCGCCCTGCTGCCCGCCCTGCTGATCACCGTGGCCTGTCACAAGCTGACCTACCGTCATCTATCCGCGGCCCGCCGTGAGGCCCAGGCCGTCAGCCGGGTCCTGGTCGTCGGTGAGCCCGAGGCCGCCGAGGACGTCATCGCGCACCTCGCCGCACGGACCGACCACCCGTACGTCGTGGTCGGCGTGGTCCCGGTCGGCGCCGGGGCCTCCGCCAGCGGGGTGCCGGTCGCGGCCCGGCTCGGCGAGGCCATGCCCCAGGCGCCGGGCGGCGATTCCGCGGCCGTGCTGGGCGCCGTCCGCAGCCACCACGCCGACCTGGTGCTCGTCGCCCCGGGTGCACGGTTCGCCGGGGACCGGCTGCGCCGGGTCGCCTGGGCGCTGCACGACGCCGGGCTGGAACTCGCGGTCTTCCCGGGTCTGGTGGAGGTCTCCGTCAAGCGGCTGGAGACCCTGACCGCGGGCGGGCTCGCCGTGCTGCGGGTCGCACCGCCGGTCAGCCGCGGCTGGCAGACCCTGCTCAAGTCGGTCCTGGACCGTGCGGGGGCCGGGATCGGACTCCTGCTGCTGTCGCCGCTGTTCCTCGGGATCGTCCTGGCGATACGCTTCGGCTCCCATGGCCCGGCCTTCTACCGTCAGCGGCGGATCGGCCGCGACGGGGTGCCGTTCGTCATGTGGAAGTTCCGCACCATGGTCGTCGACGCCGACGCCCGCAAGGCGGACCTCGCGGGGGCGAACGAGAACGACGGCCTGATGTTCAAGATGCGCCGCGATCCCCGGGTGACCCGGGTGGGCCGGCTGCTGCGCCGCACCTCGATGGACGAACTGCCGCAGCTCTTCAATGTGCTCAGCGGGCACATGTCGCTGGTCGGACCGCGCCCGCCGCTGCCGGAGGAGGTGGCGAAGTACGACGAGGTCGAGCTGCGCCGGCTCACCGTACGGCCCGGTATGACGGGGCTGTGGCAGATCAGCGGACGGTCGGACCTGTCATGGGACGAAACGATTCAGCTTGATCTTCAGTACGTGGACAACTGGTCCTTCACCAGCGATGTCGACGTCATGGGCCGTACCCTCCGCGCCGTCGTCGACGGTCGCGGAGCGTACTGAGGGGCCGATGAATTGAGGTCAGCCCTGCTCGCGCCACCACCGGTACGTGGCGGCGATGCCGTCCCGCAGCGGGATGCCGGGCTTCCAGCCGAGCCCGGTGAGGCGGCCGACGTCCAGCAGCTTGCGCGGGGTCCCGTCCGGCTTGGACGTGTCCCACGCGAGCCTGCCCTGGAAGCCGGTCACCTCGGCGACCGTCTCGGCCAGTTCCCTGATGGTCAGGTCCTCGCCGCAGCCGATGTTGACGGGCTCGTCCCCGTCGTAGCGCTCCAGCAGGACGGCGCAGGCGGCGGCCAGGTCGTCCACGTGCAGGAACTCCCGGCGCGGCGTGCCGGAGCCCCACAGCGTGACCTCCTCGCGCCCTTCGGCGGCGGCCTCGTGGAAGCGCCGGATCAGGGCGGGCAGGACGTGCGAGGACTCCAGGTCGAAGTTGTCGCCGGGGCCGTAGAGGTTCGTCGGCATGGCCGAGATGTACGAGGCCCCGTACTGCTTGCGGTACGACTGGACCTGGACGATGCCGGCGATCTTCGCGAGGGCGTACGCCTCGTTGGTCGGCTCCAGCGGGCCGGTCAGCAGGGCGTCCTCGCTGATCGGCTGCGGGGCCAGCTTCGGGTAGATGCAGGAGGAGCCGAGGAACAGCAGCCGGCCCACTCCGGCCTCGTGCGACCCGGCGATCACGCTGAGCTGGATCTTGAGGTTGTCCTCGAGGAACTGCACGGGGTACGTGCTGTTGGCCATGATCCCGCCGACCTTGGCGGCGGCCAGCACCACCGCGTCCGGGCGGGCGTCCTTCAGGTACGCCGCGGTCGCGGAGGCATCGCGCAGGTCGAGGTCGGTCCGGCCCCGGGTGAGCACCTCGTGGCCGTCGGCGGTGAGCCGGCGGGCGACCGCGGACCCCACGAGGCCGCGGTGGCCCGCGACGAAGACACGGGCGTTCGGGGGCAGGAGCGGCAGCGAACTTGTCATACCGCCGATGATGCCAGTCCGCCCGCGCGCGGGTGGCAGAGGTCCGGATCGCACCGCGGCGTCCCGGCCCCGCGGGCGGGCCGGAGGGGCCGTGTACGGTACCCATCCGGCCCCGGGCCACGGCCCGGTGCGGAGCCTCCCCCTGCCGGGACCCGGCACGTGCGGCCCGCGCCCGCACCGAACCACGTCGAATCACACCGAATCATCATGAACCGCAACGAACGAACCTCAGGGGGACCCCACATGGGCAAGACCGCACTGATCACCGGCGTCACCGGGCAGGACGGCTCGTACCTGGCCGAGCTCCTGCTCTCCAAGGGCTACACGGTGCACGGGCTGGTGCGGCGCTCCTCCAGCTTCAACACGGAGCGGATCGACCACATCTACCAGGACCCGCAGACCGCCAACCGGTCCTTCGTCCTGCACCACGCGGACCTGTCCGACGGCGTCGCCCTGGTGAACCTGCTGCGCGAGATATGCCCCGACGAGGTCTACAACCTCGGCGCCCAGTCGCACGTCCGCGTCTCCTTCGACGCGCCCCTCTACACGGGCGACGTGACCGGCCTCGGCGCGCTGCGGCTGCTGGAGGCGATCCGGGCCAGCGGCATCGACACCCGCATCTACCAGGCCTCGTCCTCGGAGATGTTCGGCGCCACCCCGCCCCCGCAGAACGAGGGCACCCCGTTCCACCCGCGCAGCCCGTACGGCGCCGCCAAGGTCTTTGCTTACTGGACCACGGTGAACTACCGCGAGGCGTACGGCATGTTCGCGGTCAACGGGATCCTCTTCAACCACGAGTCCCCGCGCCGCGGCGAGACCTTCGTGACCCGCAAGATCACGCGCGCGGTCGCCCGGATCAAGGCCGGCCTCCAGGAGAAGCTCTACCTCGGCAACCTCGACGCCGTCCGTGACTGGGGCTACGCCCCCGAGTACGTGGACGCCATGTGGCGGATGCTCCAGCAGGACGAGGCCACCGACTACGTGGTCGCCACCGGCGTGGCCGCCACCGTCCGCGAGTTCGTCGAGGCCTCCTTCACGCACGCGGGCCTCGACTGGAACGAGCACGTGCGCTACGACCCCAAGTACGAGCGCCCCAGCGAGGTCGACGCCCTCATCGGCGACGCCTCCAAGGCCCATGACCTGCTCGGCTGGAAGCCGACCGTCCTGGTTGCGGATCTGGCCAAGATCATGGTCGATGCCGACATCCGCCACGTCGAGGACCAACTGGCGGGCGTGACCGTTCGCATCGATCGCTAGGCCTTATATTTCCCCTACGCTTTGCCGTGTTCCGGTCATGCGGCACCGTTCGATGCGGGCGTGACCGGGGCAAAGCTGCCGTATGTCCGTAGTGCACCCTCCGTGCTGAACCCTGTTGATTCCAATTTGGTATGCAAGGGGTCAAGTGAGGTGACCGGGCCCTCACGTGAGCCCTAGTCTGCGCCAGTACATATGGCTGTTCGGATAGTTTCAGCCATCAAACCGGGCGATGCCCTGGGGGGCTCATGCGTAGATCCAGAGGGCTGACTGCTGCCCTCGTCCTGTCACTGGCCGGTGCCGGCACCGGTATAGGCCTGGTGCTGATGCCCCAGGCGTCGGCCATCACCCAGCCCGTGGCATTCACCGCCGACCAGCTGCCCACCTGGCAGCCCGACGGCATCGTCTGGGCGATGGCCCAGGCCAACGGCACCGTGTTCGCCGGCGGCACCTTCTCGGCGGTCCGCCCGCCCGAGGGTTCCGGCAGCGGTACCGAGCAGGAGGCCGTGAACTTCGTCGCGCTCGACGCCGCGACGGGCACCCCCACCGCCTGCAAGCTCGCCTTCACCGTCGGCGAGGGCACCGCGACCGTGCGCACGCTGGTCGTCTCGAAGGACAACAAGACCCTGTACGCCGGAGGCTACTTCGGCGCCGTCAACGGGACCCCGGTCTCCAGCGTCGCGGCGATCGACATCGCGACCTGCACCCCCAAGGCCTCGTTCCACCCGAGCTTCCCCTCCACCGTGCGCGGGCTCGCCGTCACCGACGACACCCTGTACGCGGCCGGAGACTTCTACCAGGTCGAGGGCCAGACCCGCGAGCGGTTCGCCGCGGTCGACGCCACCTCCGGCGCCCTGAAGCCCTTCGTCGCCAACGCCGACGAGCCGGGCCGCGCGATCGAGGTCACCCCGGACGGGAAGAACGTGCTGCTGGGCGGCGACTTCTTCACCGTCAACGGCTCCAACACGCACGCACTGGCCGTGGTGAACGCCACCACCGGCGCGGTCGCCAAGACGTACACCAACATCCCGTCGAACTCGGTCGTCAAGGACATCTCCACCGACGAGACCGGCTTCTACACGGGCAACGAGGGATCCGGCGGCGGCGTCTTCGACGGCCGCATCGGCCTGCGCCTGAGCGACTTCGGCGAGAAGTGGCGCGACCGCTGCCTCGGCGCCACCCAGTTCGTGCTGCCGTACCAGGGAGTGCTCTACAGCTCCTCGCACGCGCACGACTGCACCACCGAGCAGGAGTTCCCCGACGGCAAGCGCCACTTCCTGCTGGCCCAGCCGACCGACCACGAAGGCGCCGCCCCCGCGCCCGTGGACGGCTTCGTCCGCGGCCCGCGCAAGCTCGGCTGGCACCCCACCGCCAACGACGGCCTCGGCGAGGGCATCGGGCCGCGCGTCATGGCCGTGGCGGAGAAGAACGACGTCAAGTACATGTGGGTCGGCGGTGAGTTCACCCTCATCAACGGCACCCCGCAACAGGGTCTGACCCGCTTCGCCTCCACCGGTGACGTCGGCGTCCCGACCACCCCGGTCGCCAGCGCCGCCGGCGTCAAGCCGGGCGAGGCCCAGGTCCGCTGGCGCACCAGCTACGACGCGGACGACAGCAAGCTGACGTACCGCATCTACCGCAACGGTTCGGCCACCCCGGCCGCCACCGTGACCGCGGACTCGCTGGAGTGGGAGCGCCCGCAGGCCTCCTGGACCGACAGCACCGTCAAGGCCGGCCAGTCGTACACCTACCGCGTGACGGCGACCGACGCGGCGGGCAACACCAGCGCCCTGTCGGCCGCCGCCTCGGTGACGGTCCCGGCCTCGGTCCAGCCCTACCCGAACCAGGTCCGCACGGACGGCGCCCAGCTCTACTGGCGCTACGACGACACCGTCAGCCCGTACGTCGCCGACTCCTCGGCCGGCAACACCAGCGGTGTCCAGATCAACGCCCCGGCCCTGCGCCAGAGCCCCGGCGCCGTCACCGGTGCCAGCACGGCCATGGGATTCAACGGGACCAGCCAGAAGCTGCACGGCGACCGCCGCCAGAGCGTCGGGAACACCTTCACCGTCGAGACGTGGTTCAAGACGAACAGCACGCGCGGCGGCAAGCTGATCGGGTTCGGCAACAACACCACCCGCAACAGCAGCATGTACGACCGGCACCTCTACATGACGAACACCGGCCGTCTGGTCTTCGGCGTGAACGACGGCTCCAACCGGACCGTGTCCACCGGCTTCTTCGAGACCTACAACGACAACAAGTGGCACCACGTGGTCGGCACCCAGGGCCCCAACGGGATCACGCTGTACGTCGACGGCCAGAACAAGGGCTCGCTGAACGCCAAGAGCACCGGCACCTACGGCGGCTACTGGCACGTCGGCGGTGACAACCTCTCCGGCTGGCCCACCCGCCCCACCAGCAACTTCTTCGCCGGTCAGCTCGACGAGTCGGCCGTCTACCCGACGGCGCTCACCCAGGCCCAGGTCAAGAGCCACTTCGACCTGGCCAAGGCCGCGGCCGACACGGTCACCGAGGTCAACGCGACCGAGGACACCTACATCAACCAGGGAGCCCCCGGCACCGCCTACGGTTCCTCCACCTCCCTCGCGGTGCGCGGGACCTCGGCGTACGAGACGTACCTGCGGTTCAACCTGCCCGCAGCCCCGGCCGGCCAGGTCCTGAAGGCCGCCTCGCTCCAGATCAAGACCTCCACGCAGGCCGGAGCCGGCACCGCCGACACCGTCTCCGTGGTCCCGGTCACCGGCACCTGGAGCGGTGCGGGCACGACCTTCAACACCAAGCCCACCCTCGGCACCACCCCGCTCGGCACCCTCGCGGGCGTGCCGGACGGCTCGGCGGTCCACAACGTGGAGCTGGACACCGCCGCGGTCTCCGCGGTGCTGGGCAGCAGCTACAGCATGGGCCTGACGAGCAAGGGCACCGATCCGCTGTGGATCTGGTCCTCGGAGGCCACCGCGGCGGAGGGCACTCCGCAGCTGGTCCTCACCTTCGGCGCACCGTAACCGAAGGCGACCGGACAACCGCCTGACGGCGTGCGGGGCCCGGCTCCTACGGGGGCCGGGCCCCGCACCCTTGGGGAGTGCGGCCCCGAACCGCCCGACGCCCCCTCACCCCACCCAGTAAGTACGGGAGCCCCCCGATGTACCGACGCTCCGCAGCGGCTGCTGTCCTGCTGGCCGCCGCCCTCACCCTGACCGCCTGCAGCTCGGGCGGAGACAAGGCCGACTCCGGCTCGGAGGTGAAGGCGAAGCCCCCGGCCTCGTCCTCCGCCCCCGACCCCGCGGACGCCCCGCCCGCGGCGGAGGCCTCGCCCGAGGCGAAGCCCACGGGCCCCGTACTCCCCGACGCGAAGCTCACCCCGAAGACGGGCAGCTTCACCGCCGAGGAGAAGAAGTACCTGAGCGGCCGGGTCCCGGAGAAGATGGACCCGGCGGCCGTCCTGCAGACGGGCCAGGAGGCCTGCCAGCGGGTGGAGCGCACCGCGAAGCGCGACAAGGACGCGGCCACGGGGGCCGTCATCACCGGGGAGATCCCGGGCGCGAAGGACGCGATCCCGATGCTGTGCCCCGCCCAGAAGCCGATCCTGGCCGCCGCGGAGAAGGGCTTCGCCGAGGGCCCGCGCAAGTCGCCCGCCGCGGGCAACTACCGGGCCCTGACGCAGGCCACGAACTGCACGTGGGAGGCGAAGGGCAAGGACGGGTCGCTCCTGGCCTCGGGCCCCGAGACCCCGCCGAAGGCCGGGGACAAGATCACGGCGGCGGTCCCGGCGGGCACGGCCGAGTTCAACTCCAGCGGCTGCTACGCCTGGGTGCCGGCGTAGGGCCGACGCAGGCGTGAACGCCCCGGAGGTCCGGACTGCCGGACTCCCGGGGCGTTTCCGTGTTCCCGTCCGGGGTAGCCGCGTTCCCAGTAGGTGACCACGAGACACCGGCATGCATGCGGAGGCGAGTCATATGGGCGGCCTGGGTGGCTGCATAGGCCTGATCGTGGTGGGGGCCATCCTCACCTTCGCCACCGACTGGGAGATGCAGAGCGTAGACCTCGACCTGGTCGGACTGATCATGATGGCGGTCGGGGCGATCGGACTCGCCGTGTACACGAGCGTCCTGAAGCGCCGCCGCACCATGGGCGCCCTCCCGGTGGTGGAGGAGCACCGCCGGGACGTCATCTAGCACGCAGGGCGGCTCCCGGCCGGTTCCCCGCCTCAGCGGAGCGCCGGCCGGCGGGCCTCCTCGTACACCGCGAGCAGCGTGTCCAGCACCGCGTCCATCGAGAAGGACGACGCGGCCAGTTCACGGGCCGCCAGCGACGCGGCCCGGTTGGCCCCGGGGTCCAGCAGGGACAGCACCGCCGCCGCCACGCCCGCAGGGCCCGGCTCGACGGCCAGTCCCGCTCCCGAGCGGGCGATGTCCCGGGCGAGGCCGTTGGAGTGGGTCACCACCGGCGGGACGCCCACCGCCAGCGCCTCCAGCACCGACATCGGGAACGGCTCGTCCACGGAGGGCAGTACGTAGACGTGAGCGCGGCGCAGCTCCGTGAGGACCTCCGCGCTCGACAGGGCCCCCGGGACCGTGAAGCGGTCCGTCAGGCCCAGCTCCGCGATCCGGGCCCGTACGGCCGCCAGCTCGCCCTCGTCCGGCCCCGCCACCACGAACTGCGCGTCCGGGTGCGCGGCGAGGACCGCCGGGGCCGCGTCCACGAAGTCCACCGGCCGCTTGCGGGCCTGCAGGCGCGCCGAGTACAGGATCCGCGGCGCGCCGGCGGGAGCGGGACGCGCCTCCTGCGCCGGAGTGCCGTTGACCAGGCGGACCGCCTTCTCCAGTGGCGACCCCGCCACCGCGTCCAGGCCTGCCCGCTCGTGCGGGGTCAGGTACAGCACCGCGTCCGCCCCGCGCAGCAGCCGGCGTACGGCCACCGCGTCCAGCACCTTCGCCAGCAGCTTCTCGCTCGGGTCCACCATCCCGTGGGTCTGCAGCACCAGCGGCTTGCCCGCCCGCAGCGCCGCCAGGGCCACCGGCAGGGTCACCAGGTCCCGGGCGAGGTGCACGTGGACGGCGTCCGCGTCCCGCACCAGACGGCCGGCCGAGGCCAGCAGCGCCGGTGAGGTCATCCCGCTGAAGCCGAGCGGAAGCAGCCGCCGGGCCGGGAACAGCTGGGCGGGGACCCCTTCGACCTCCGTGGGCCACGGCTCGGGGAAACCCTCTCCGAGGGCGAGCAGCCGTGCCTGGTGGCCCCGGGTCCGCAGCCCCTTCGTCAGGTTCAGCGCGACCCGGACCGGCCCGCCGAAGGCGTGCGAGGGGGAGTGCAGGGTGACGGCGTGCAGGACTTTCACTTCGGCTCCTCCACCGGGCGGCGACGCCCGTCCTGGGTCTGCAGGGTCAGCTCCGGCAGGTCCTTGTGCACGACGGAGCCCGCGCCCGCGACCGCGCAGCGGCCCACGGTCACCCCGGCCAGCACGGTGGCCCGTACCGCCACCCAGGCGCCGTCCTCGACCACGATCGGCGCGTTGCGGTAGCGGAAGTCGGCGGCGCGGTGGTCGTGCGAGCCGGTGCACAGCAGGGCCTCCTGCGATATGCACGCGTGCGCACCGATCGTCACCGGCTCCAGGTTCAGCAGCCAGGCACCCTCCCCGATCCAGGCGTGGTCCCCGACGGTGAGCTTCCACGGCCACAGCACCCGCACCTTGTGCCGGATCAGCACCCCTTCGCCGATCCGCGCCCCGAACGCCCGCAGCAGCGCGACCCGCAGCCGCGCAGGGCAGAACCAGGCCATGAACAGGGTGTTCATCACGGCGAACCAGAGTGCCTGCGTCAACAGCCCGCGGCCCTTGTCGTACCCGGCCAGCGTGAAGGCAGGAAGATCCCGCAACTGAAGCCCCTTCGTCCTCCCCCTGGACTCCGTCCCGGGGACCCCCGCCCCTGGGCGCCTCCCCGGGCGCCGCCCGCTCAGACTAGACTGCGCGCGGACCAGGCACATGGGGTGGGGGCGGCAGTGGCAACGGACATACGCAGGCCCGCCGTCCCGCCCGCCGTGGAACTGGCCGAGGACGAGGCGCAGTGGGGCAGGGCGACCCTCCCGCGGACCCTCCTCTCCCGGGCGCTGTCCGTACCGCTCATCCTGGGTTTCACCGTCTTCCTGCCGTTGTTCGTCGCCGCCCAGTCGGGTGCCGGCCGGCACGACGCGGCCTTCTGGCTCCAGCTCCTGCTCACCATGTACGCGGGCGCCCGGCTCTCCGCGATGGTGCTCACCAGCCGCCGCAAGCTGCTCCAGGGCTCCTTCTGGCTCTTCGTCTACATGGCGATGGGCGTGGCCCCGCTCGCGCAGGCCGTCCTCGGCCAGGTCCCGACCCCGGTGGTCGGTCCCCGCTCCGACCTCACCGCCGCCATCGGCCTGGTCCTGCTCGGCTGCACGGCCTTCGACGTCGGCGTCCTGCTGGCCCGTCACCGGCCGGCCGGCCGGGCGGGCGGCTCCCAGAAGGAGCCCCGCCCGGTCATGGCGCACCGGCGGCGCCTCCAGCTGCTGACGGTGTTCGCCTTCGCGGCCAGCGCGGCCTTCGTGATGAAGCTCGGCGGCCCCGCCGTCTTCTTCTCCAGCCGCCAGGAGATCATCGCGGGAATCGAGGAGGCGGGCGTCTCCAACGGCGACGGGCAGGCGGGCCAGGCGCTGCTGCGCGGCTTCGGCACCGTCCCCGCCCTGCTGGCCCTGCTGCTGTACACGCGCTGGCTGATCACCTCGAAGTTCGCCCGCCGCAAGGTGTCGGTCATCGTCACCTGGTCGGCGCTGGCCGTGCTGAACCTGGTGGTCAACAACCCGATCTCGAACCCGCGCTACTGGTTCCTCACCGTCATGTTCGCGCTGCTGTTCACCGTCTTCCCGGTGAGCGCCGCGATGTACCGGGTGGCACTGTCCATGGCCGTGGTCGTGGCGCTGCTGATCTTCCCGTTCGCGGACCGCTTCCGCTACGACGAGAAGAACTACAAGCCGGTCGAGACCACGTCGTTCCTGGAGCCGATGGCGCTCAAGGACTACGACCAGATCGGCATGTTCGCGAACACCATCACCTTCTCGGAGTCCGGGCCGGGCCACTTCTACGGGCGCCAGCTCGCCGGGTCGGTCTTCTTCGCGGTGCCCCGTGCGGTGTGGCCCGGGAAGCCGCGCGACACGGGCGTGATGGTCGGCCAGTGGATGGGCACGGTCAACACCAACCTCTCCTCCCCGATCTGGGCGGAGCTGTGGATCGACTTCGGGCCGCTGGGCATGGGGGCCGGGCTGCTGGGCATGGGGTACGCCTCCGCGCGCGTCGACCGGCGCTACGCGAAACGGGCCACGCGGCGGGCCCCGCCGGGCAGCCTGATCTCGGTGGTCGTCCCGCTGGTCGCGGGCTACTCGTTCATCCTGCTGCGCGGACCCCTGCTCCAGGCGTCGGGGCGGGTCGCGATCGCCGCGATGTGCCTGGCGCTGGTGGCGACGTACCGTCAGGACAGGGCCACCACCCTGCGCTGACCGCGTCCGCCCGCGCGTCGGGCCGCCCGCGCGTCGGGACGGTCAGGCCGCCGGGGCCGGCCGGGCCCCGTCGGCCCGCGCCGCGACGGGCACCCGCAGGCGGGCGACCCGCCACCAGGCGGCCGCAGCCTTGAGCGCCGAGCCGGCCGCCAGCCCCCAGGCCGCGCCGGTCACGCCCCACAGCGCGTACCCGCCCAGCAGCAGGCCCACCGAGAGCAGCGAGAAGACGATCTGCAGCGACAGCGTGGCCCTCGGGTTCAGCACCCGCAGGGTCAGCAGCGCACAGGTGCCCAGGCCCATCACCGCGTACTGGGCCCCCGTCGCGGGCAGCAGCCCGGACGCGGCCGCCCAGGTGTCGCCGAGGAGTTCCCGCCCGATCCGGTCGGGCAGCAGGTACAGGGCGGTTGCCCAGCCCGCGCCGAGCCCGCCCAGCACCAGCCCCAGCAGCAGGGTCGCCCGGACGGTGGCCCGCTTGCCGCCGAGCCGGGACAGCACGGGCGGCCCGAAGGCGTTGGCGGAGTTGAACAGCACGTTCAGCGGCCCGAACAGGGTGGTCGCACCCCGCAGGGCGCCGACCGCGAGCGGGGTGGCGAACAGCCCGAGGCCGAGGACGGCGAGCTGGCTGGAGCCGTTGCCGACGGCGAACTCCACGGCGAAGCGGCGGCCGAGGTGGTCCCGGCGCAGGAAGCGGCGCAGATCGGTGCGGTGGCCGGCGGTGAACGGGCGCAGCAGCAGGAGCCCGAGGGCCAGCGCGGGCAGCGCGGACAGCCCCCAGACCAGCACGAGCCGGGCGGGCCCCGCGCCCTGCGGCTGGACGGCCAGCGCACCCACCGCGCAGGCCAGCCGCAGCAGGTCCGCGGCGAAGGCACGGTGCGGTCGGCGCAGTGCGGAGAAGCAGTAGCGCAGTCCGTCCTGGAGCAGAACCAGTGGCAGGACCAGGGCGAGCGCGAGCAGCGCCCGTCCGCCGTCGCCGGGCAGGACCAGGCCGGTCAGGAGCAGGAGTGCGGAGGCGGCGGTCGCGGCGAGGGCGGTGAAGGAGACCGCCGAGCGGCAGGCCGGGCCGACGGCCCCGCCGCGCTCCAGCACCACGGTCTGGCCGACGTACGCCATGCTCAGGCCGAGCAGCACGCTGAAGGCCACGTAGACCATCGAGAAGGCGGCGAACCCGTCCGCGGAGGACAGCCGTGCGGCCAGGACGAGTACCAGGATGTTGGTCAGGCTGGAGGCGGCCTGGTCCCCGACGGAGGCCAGCAGGGCCACCGCGCGCCGCGGTTCGCGGGGCACGGCGGCGCGCTCGGTCCGGGGCCCGGGGATCCGGGACCCGTCGGGAGCACCGGTCACCGACGGCCCGTGCGGACGGTGCGCAGCGCCACGGTGTCGGTGCCGTCCCCGGGGATGTGCTGCTCAGGCTCCGCCACCTCGTACGGGATCGGCTGGGGCTGCGACGGCCGCGCGGGCCCGGAGGGGGCCGCGGGGCCGTCCGACGCGGGCTCGGCCGCGCCGCCCTTGCGGCCCTTCCCGCGGGCGCGCTTCTCGCCGGGCAGCGGGGTGTGCAGGACGGCGCCGAGCACGGTGCCGCCGGCGCCGCTGATCAGCTCGCGGATCCGGGACAGGTCGGTGCGGTGGACGGCGCGCGGGTCGCAGACGACCAGGACGCCGTCGACGCGGTCGACGAGGGCCAGCGCGTCGGCGTACGAGAGCACGGGCGGCGCGAGCACGACGACGGTGGAGTTGGGGGAGTCGGCCTCGGAGACCAGCCGGGTGGCGCGCGGGGAGGTCAGGGCGCGGGCGACGTTGCGGACCCGCTCGCCCGGGATCAGGTCGAAGGCGCCGGACTCGCCGGCGTCCACGACGAGCTGGCGCCCGTCGGGCCAGTCGGAGTCCCCGTGCTGCGGGGAGCGTCCGCCGGCGGCCGGGCCGCCCGGCATCTGGCTCCAGCGCGGCCGCCCGCCGGCGTCGGTCGGCAGCTGGCTGGCCAGGACCGGGGTGCGCAGGTCGGCTTCGATGAGGAGCACGTCCTTGCCGGTCTCCGCGAAGGAGGCGGCCAGGTTCACGGCGACCGCGGCGGCGGTCTCGCTGCTGCCGCGCGGAGCGACGACGAGCAGGCGGCGCCGGTCGGCGAAGCGGGAGTCGTAGGCCAGCCGGAAGGCCACCGAGCGGTACTCCTCGGCGAGCCGGGGATCGGCCTCGCCCGCCGCGAGCAGCGGCCCGCCGCCGGTCTTGTCCCGCGGCAGGTAGCCGAGGACGGGCGCGCGCAGGGCCCGGGCCACGTCGCCCTCGGAGCGCGGGGCCGGGTCGAAGACCAGCCGGACCCAGGCGGCCAGCAGGCCGAGGGCCAGGCCCACGGCAGCGCCGAGCGCGAGGGACAGGGGGATGCCGGGGCCGTCGGGGGCGCTCGGGGGGGTCGCGGCGCTGGTGACCCGGCCCGGGGTCATGTCCAGGGCCTGGAGCTTGGCGATGTTGTTGTTGAGGGTGTTGACCTTGCTCTGCAGGTCGGTCTTGGTGACGTAGGCCGCGTCGCGCGCCGTACCGGCGGGCATCGTGTTGATCTGCTTCACGACGTCGTCGAGCTGCTTGGCCACGGGATCGCGCTGGTCCGTGTAGCCCTTGACCATCTGGTCACGGGTCAGGTCGAGGGCTTCCTGGCGCTTGAGCAGGTAGGCCTCGGTCATCGCGTTGGCCCGCTTGGCGGCCTCCTTGGGGGAGGAGGCGGTGTAGGTGAAGCGGAGCACCATGGACTGCGGCGGGTTGGTCACCTGCAGCCCGCTGCGCAGGGCCGCGAAGCCGCCCGCGGTCACGCCGAGCTTCTTCGCGGCCTCGTTGGCTATGGAGGAGCTGAGCGCGACCTGGCGCTCCGAGCCGATGTTGATCGCCTTGTCGGGGGCGAGGCTCGGGTTGAACGGGTCGTCGGTCGGCGCCCGCAGCACGATGTCCGCGGTCGCGACGTACGTGTCGGCCGTGGAGACACCGAGGTAGACGCCGCCCAGCAGGCCTATTCCGATACCCGCGCCGATGAGCCGGCGGTAGCGCAGGAGCTGCCGGAACTGGTCCCGGAGGAGGTCGGGTTCGTCCTCCGCCGGGGCCGCTGCCGGGCGGTTCGTCTCGATCACGGCCTGGGCCCCCCAAGTGCTTCGTCCATCAGTGCGTCGATGCGGGCCAGGCCCGCCTCACGGCTCAGGTGGGCCGCCACGTGGCGGGGTCCGGCCGCTCCGAGTTCGTCCGCGCCCGCCGGGTCCTCGGCCAGGGCGCGTACGGCCTTCAGCAGGGCGCCGGGGTCCTCCGGCGGTACGAGTACCCCCGCGCCCGAGCGTTCCACTTCCTGGGCGGTGCCGCCCTGGGCCGCCACGGAGGCGACGACGGGCCGGCCGGCCTGGAAGTAGGAGGTGAGCTTCGACGGCACGCTCATGTCCATCACCGCCGCGTGCTGCGTGACCGCGAGCACGTCCGCCGCCGCGAGGATATCCGGGAACTCTCCGTCGGGGGCAGGGGGGATGATGTCCAGATTCGGCACGTCGGCCGCGAGGTCGGCGAGCGCCGAGCGCTGGCTGCCGTCACCCATGAGGACGAAGCGGACGCCGGGGTCCAGCCGGGCGGCGCCGACGAGGACCTCCAGGCCCTGCTTGAGGCCCATGTTGCCGGAGTGCAGGACGACGGTCTGGCCGGGTGCCCAGCCGAGGTGGCGGCGGGTCTCGCCGCGCGGCTTGGTGGGCACCGCCACGTGGGACCAGTTCGGGACGAGGCGGATCCTCTCCGGGTCCACGCCCATGCCGACGACACGGTCCACGAAGGTCTCGTGGATGACGCCGACGAGGGTGGCCCGCTTCAGGGCGTAGGCCTCGGCGCGGCCGGCGACCGCGGCCGCCTTGTCGCCGCCGCTGATCCCGCTCTGCGCGGCCGCGGCGCCCATCAGGTCCTGGACGACCGGGACGTAGGGGACCTTCCACCGCGCCGCGAGCCGGGCGGCGAGGACCCCGCCGGCCAGGCTGGGCATCTGGGCCATGACCGCGTCCGGCTTCGGCATCCGCGGCGGGGCCACGGCACCGTGCAACAGAATCGATCCTTCGAAAAGGGCCCGCTTCACGGCGGTCTGGCGCGGCGGCACGGTGTGCGCACGCCGGTGCACGGTGACCCCCGCGCGCTCCTCCGTGCGCCGGAGCGCCCCCTTGTACTCCGGCTCCAGCGACCAGGCCGGGTAGTGCGGCATGCCCGCGAGGACGTGGGTCTCGTGGCCGAGATCCGCCCAGTGCTCGGCGATCTGGGTCGCGTACGGACCGATCCCCGCGTGCTCAGGAGCGTAATTGGTGGAAACCAGCAGCAGGCGCCGGTGACCGGATCTGGACACTGGAGGTCCCCTTCTCCCCTGGATGATGCGCACGTCACCCTATTCGTTCACCCGCGTGGTGCGGAACGTGCACGCTATTGTCTGCTAATCCGCTGCACCGGGGGGTGTGGCTTCTGGGGGGTAACAGATGACGGAGCAGGACATGTCCGAGCTTGGTGCGCCCACGCGCAGACCGTATCGAGTGGGTTACGCGCCAGGTGCGTACGATCTGTTCCATATCGGACATCTCAATATCCTTCGGCACGCCCGCAGTCAGTGTGACTACCTGGTGGCCGGAGTCGTCTCCGACGAGATGGCCGAGCTCGCCAAGGGCCGGCGGCCGATGATCCCGCTGGTCGAACGGCTGGAGATCGTCCGCAGCGTGAAGTACGTCGACGCCGCCTTCGTGGAGACCGTCCCGGACAAGGTGGAGACCTGGAAGCAGGTCCGCTTCGACGTCATCTTCAAGGGCGACGACTGGCGGGGCACCCCCAAGGGCGCCAGGCTGGAGAAGGACTTCGCCGCCGTCGGCGTCGACGTCGTCTACTTCCCCTACACCGTCCACACGTCCAGCACCCAGTTGCGCCGGGCCCTGGACGTGCTCTCCGAACCCCTCGCGGCGCCGGAGCCGTTCACCGCGGAACGGCGCTGAGCTCCCGGAACCACTTGGCGAGGAAGGCCAGCAGGAACAGTGCGGCGACGACACCGAGGCCCGCGTACGCCCAGCGGAACAGCTCCCCGCCGCCCAGCAGCAGGAACACCAGGCAGAACACCCCGTAGTCCACGGGCAGCAGCGCCACCGCGCGGACCGTCGACGGCGCGGCGGCGGGGCTCCCCGGGGCCGGCTTCGGCTTGAGCTTCTCGGTCAGCAGCCCGCCGAAGAAGGTGACGACCGAGGCGAACTGGAAGCCCAGCGGCACCAGCAGCCAGCCCGCGGAGCCGGTGCCGTACGCGTCCGGGAAGCGGTAGAAGGCGATCAGCACGCAGGTGTGCAGCGCGGTGAGCTTGGCGCAGTCCACGACGTGGTCGAGCCATTCGCCCGCGGCGCTGCCGCCCCCGCGCAGCCGGGCCAGCTGCCCGTCGGCGGAGTCGAAGGCGAAGCCGACGGCCAGGGCGGCCCACACGGCGAGTCCCAGCCCCCAGGAGGGCGCGGCCAGTGCGACCGCCGCCACGGCGGCGAAGCTGAAGGCGGCGCTGACCAGCGTCACCTGGTTCGGGGTGAGCCCGACGGCGTACGATCCGGCGGCCAGGTACCGCCCGGCCGGCCGGTTGACGAACCTCGAATAGAGCGACACCCCCTTCGCCGACTTCTGCGCCCCGCGCAGCTCCCGCAACGCGGTCCCGACACTCGCCATGCGTACCCCTGACCCCCTCGATGGAACGCGTGTCCGTATGCACGCGCGTGCGACGGGCACATCATCGCAGGGCGGAGCCCGCGTTCCGCTCCGGATGATCCCGTACGTCCGGAATCAGTGGTACGGAGCGGTTCGCGGCGCCGCCGCCTCAGCTCACCACCCGCAGCAGCAGCACCGACCGGGCCGGGACCGTCAGGGTCTCGCCGCCCCGGTGTGCGGTCCCCGGCGCGGCGGCCTGGTCCTCCCGCGAGGTGTCCAGGACCAGCTCGTACCCCGCCGCCCACGGCGCGTCCGGCAGGACCCACGGCACCGGCCGGTCCCCGGCGTGCAGCAGGGCCAGGAAGCTGTCGTCGGTCACCTGCCGCCCCCGCTCGTCACGGCCCGGGATGTCCCGCCCCGACAGGTACAGGCCCAGCGCCGCGGCCGGCGCGTACCAGTCCCGTTCGGTCATCTCCGCCCCCGCGGGCGTGAACCAGGCCAGGTCCCGCAGCCCGTCGGCGGCCTGGGGGCGCCCCGAGAAGAACGCCCGCCGGCGCAGCACCGGGTGCTCCTGGCGCAGCTTCACCAGCCGGGCCGCCAGGGCGAACAGCCCGGCCCAGGACGGGTCCTCCAGGAGCGACCAGTCCACCCACCCCGTCTCGTTGTCCTGGCAGTACGCGTTGTTGTTGCCGCCCTGGGTCCGCCCGAACTCGTCGCCGGCCACCAGCATCGGCACGCCCGTCGACAGCAGGAGCGTGGTCAGCAGGTTGCGCAGCTGGCGCCTGCGCAGCGCCGCGATGCCGGGGTCGGTGCCCTCGGGGGGCTCCCCCTCCACCCCGCAGTTCCACGAGCGGTTGTCATCGGTCCCGTCCCGGCCCGCCTCCCCGTTCGCCTCGTTGTGCTTGCGCTCGTAGGACACCAGGTCGCGCAGGGTGAAACCGTCGTGCGCGGTCACGAAGTTCACCGACGCGTAGGGGCGCCGCCCGCCCCACGCGTAGAGGTCGCTGGACCCCGACAGCCGGTACCCGAGGTCCCGTACGTCGGGCAGTGCACCCCGCCAGAAGTCCCGTACGGCATCCCGGTAGCGGTCGTTCCACTCCGTCCACAGCGGCGGGAACGCCCCCACCTGGTAGCCGCCCGAGCCCACGTCCCACGGCTCGGCGATCAGCTTGACCCGCCGCAGCACCGGATCCTGGGCGATGACCGCCAGAAAGGGCGACAGCATGTCCACGTCGTGCATGGAGCGGGCCAGCGCCGCCGCCAGGTCGAAGCGGAAGCCGTCCACCCCCATCTCCGTCACCCAGTACCGCAGGGAGTCCGTGATCAGGCGCAGCACGTGGGGGCGCCCGGCATGCAAGGTGTTCCCGCAGCCCGTGTAGTCGGCGTACCGGCGCTGGTCGGACTGGAGCCGGTAGTACCCCCGGTTGTCGATCCCCCGCAACGACAGCGTCGGCCCCAGCTCGCCCGCCTCGGCCGTGTGGTTGTAGACCACGTCGAGGACGACCTCGATCCCGGCCGCGTGCAGCGCCTTCACCATCCGCTTGAACTCGCCGACCTGCTGCCCCGTCGTACCGGACGAGGAGTAACCGGCGTGCGGGGCGAAGTAGCCGACCGAGTTGTACCCCCAGTAGTTGCGCAGCCCGCGGCGCAGCAGGTGGTCCTCGTGCGCGAACTGGTGCACCGGCAGCAGCTCGACCGCCGTCACCCCCAGCTTCAGCAGGTGCTCGACCGCCGCCGGATGGGCGAGGCCCGCGTACGTGCCCCGCAGCTCCGGCGGAATGCCGGGGTGGCGCATGGTGAAGCCGCGCACGTGCAGTTCGTAGATCACCGAGTCGGCCCAGGGCGTCTTGGGCCGGACGTCGTCGGCCCAGTCGTCGTCATCGTGGACCACGACCCCCTTGGGGACGTACGGAGCCGAGTCCCGGTCGTCCCGCACGGTGTCCGCGATGTACTGCTGGGGCCAGTCCCGGACGTGCCCGTACACCTCCGGCGGCAGGGTGAAATCGCCGTCCACGGCGCGCGCGTACGGGTCCAGCAGCAGCTTCGCCGGATTGAACCGGGCGCCCGTCCACGGGTCCCAGCGCCCGTGCACCCGGAACCCGTACCGCTGACCGGGGCGCACGCCCGGCACGAAGCCGTGCCAGATCTCGTGCGTGAGCTCCGTCAGCGAGCAGCGGGTCTCCGTGTACCCCTCGGTGCCGGGCCCCCGCTCGTCGAACAGGCACACCTCCACCGCCTCCGCGCCCTGGGCCCACAGCGCGAAGTTGGTGCCGGCCGTCCCGTCCGGGCCGGTGTGGAACCGGGCCCCCAGGGGGTGCGCCGAGCCGGGCCACACCGGTGGCCCCGGCCGCGCGGACACCCGTGACACCTGACCTCCGGTCCGGCCGTCCGGCCGGCCCTCGGGCCGTTTGCCGCGGCCGTCCCTGAGCTCCTCGGCCCGCGGTGCGGACGCGGCAGGGCCGCTCCGCACCACCTCCAGGGAGTCCCCGGCGTTCCCGACGGCTTCCACCGCCTCTTGCTCGGCTGCGCTCGACACTGCCCGCCTCCACGGCTCCTGGGTACCGGCAGGGGGAGGGGAGTGCGACCCCGGCGTCCCGGCCTGGGCCCGCCCCCGTGTGGTCCTTCCCACTGTTCTGCCCCGACTGTTCTGCCCGGAACGTACGCCGCCCTCACGTTTCCCCCGGAGGGGCGCGGTCGTTGGACGGTTCGTGACTTTTCTGACGAGGCGGGCAGGGGCGGGCTTGGCCGCCGTGGCGGCATGGGCGGCCCTCCTGGGCGGCCTGGCCGGATGCACCGGGGACGGCGGATCCCCGGTCGAGATCGGGCTGCCCGGAAAACCCCGCTCCCCCGAGGAAGCCATCCGGATCAGTCCCGAGGACAACGCCAAGGGGGTCCGGGCCGACGGGCGGCTGACGGTCAGTGTCCCCGAGGGCCGGCTGGAGCGGGTCGTGGTCACCAAGGTGGAGGACGCCCAGGAGGAACCGGTCCCCGGCGCCATCGCCGCCGACGGGCTCAGCTGGAGCCCCAACCCGTCGGCCGGACGGCTCGCGCTCGCGGCCAAGTACACCGTGGACGCGGTCGCCCTCGACGGGCACAACCGCCGCCAGGCCCGGCACACCACCTTCACCACCTACGTGCCCGAGGAACGGTTCATCGGCTACTTCAAGCCCGAGAACCGCTCCACCGTCGGCACCGGCATGATCGTCTCCTTCGGCTTCAGCCGCTCCATCGAGCACCGGGCGCAGGTGGAGCGGGCCATCACCGTCACCTCCGTCCCGCCCGTGGAGATCGTCGGCCACTGGTTCGGCGACGACCGGCTCGACTTCCGGCCGAAGCAGTACTGGAAGCCCGGCACCGTGGTCACCGTGCGGCTGAAGCTCCGCGACGTCGAGGGCGCCGCCGGCTCCTACGGCATCCAGGACAAGACCGTCACCTTCACCGTCGGGCGCTCCCAGATCTCCACCGTGGACGCCGCGGCGCACACCATGGAGGTCCGCCGGGAAGGGAAGCTGCTCTCGACCCTGCCCATCACCGCCGGCGCGCCCAAGACCACCACGTACAACGGGAAGATGGTGGTGATGGAACTCTTCGACGTGACCCGGATGAACGGCCAGACCGTCGGGTTCGGCGGCGAGTACGACATCCCCGACGTCCCGCACGCCATGCGCCTCACCCGTTCCGGGACCTTCCTGCACGGGAACTACTGGGCCAGCCCCGACACCTTCGGCACCACCAACGTGAGCCACGGGTGCATCGGCCTGCGCGACGACAAGGGCGGCGGTTCGGACACCCCGGCCGGCTGGTTCTTCGACCGGACGCTGGTCGGCGACGTGGTCGAGGTCCTCAACTCGCAGGACAAGACGGTGGCCCCGGACAACGGTCTGGGCGGCTGGAACATGTCCTGGACGGACTGGGTGGCGGGCTCCGCCCTCACCTGACCGCAGCCCGTGGACCCGGAAGGGTGATGCCTGTGACCGGAACGCCCTGGCCAGGAGCGTCCTGCCACGAGCCCGCCGGCACCCGCCGAGCCTGACAGGGCAGATCGGCGGGTAACGGACGGAGCATCATGTCAGAGCGGGACGCGGCCACGGGCGCGGCACTCGCCGGAGCCCGGTTCGAACTGTGGCGGGAGAGCAACGGCACGGCCGGGCTCCAGACCGGCACGCCGGGCGGGGACACCCGGCTCGACGGGGTCTGCGTGACCGGCCCGGCCGGCACCTGCACCGTGGAGCTGCCGGTCGGGCAGACCTACTACTGGCGCGAGACCCTCACCCCGGCGGGGTACGAGCCGCCGGCGAACCCGGTCACCCGCTTCGACCTCGATGCCGGCGACGTGACGGACGGCATCGTGGTCACCGTCCCCAACACCCCGCAGCGCGAGGGGTACGAGGGCTCGATCCGGATCGTGAAGCAGGACGCCAAGACCGGGCGACCGCTGCGCGGCGCGGTCTTCGAGGTCTGGCAGGAGACCAACAGCACCGCCGGGCTCCAGACCCTCGGCATCAACCCGGACCGCCGGGCCGCGTCCGGCTGTGCCACCGACCGGAGCGGCGTCTGCGACTTCGGCCCGTTCCCCGAGGGCCGGTACTACCTGCTGGAGACGGCGGTCCCCGACGGCTACGCGCTGCCCGCCGACCGGGTGACCGGCCTCCTGCGGCTGGACTCCACGACCCCGGACCGGCGTCTGGTGGTCACGCTGCAGAACCGGCGCGACGGCCACGGCAAGGGTGACCACGGCAAGGGCGGTCACGGCGAGGACCGGCCCGAGCACCCGGAGCGCCCGCAGCACTCCCAGGACGCCCAGGGCCCCCGGACCTGACCCCGGCCCCGGCCGGGGCGGCGGCCTGTACGCCCACGGCGGCTCGGCAGGCCGCGTCGACCTCCCGGTCCCGGACGCCGAACGCCTCCGGGACCTGCTCGACGAGGGCGACGCCGGCCGCGTCCGGGGGCAGAGCCGGCACCGAGGACCGACCGGGGACCGCACCGCCACGTCCCCGGCAGTTGGGACGGAACGGTGACAAGACCGTGCCTCTTCGTGTTCTCCCCATGTGATTACCTGTCGGCAAGCGCGCGACTGCATGCGCGCGGGGGACATGGGGAGAACAAGAGTGAACCTGCAGCCGATACGCGGCCGCGGCCGCACCGGCCTGCCGGCCCTCCTGCTGGGGGCGGCCCTGCTGTTCACCACCGCTTGCAGCGGCGGTGGCGGCAACAGTGGGGGCGGCGGCGGTGACAAGCCCGGGGGCGGCGGCCAGACCGGTACCGAGGCGTCCAAGGCCGTGGTCAGCATCAAGCCGGACGACGGTGCCAAGGAGGTCGCGACCAGCGGTGTCCTGAAGATTTCCACCACCGGCGGCAAGCTGGCCACGGTGACCGTGGCCGACACCAAGGGCAACGCGGTCGAGGGCAAGATCGCCGACGACGGCGCGAGCTGGGAGCCCGCCCGCCACCTGGCCTCCGCCACCGAGTACAAGGTGCACGCGGTCGCCAAGGACGAGGCCGGCCGGGAGTCCGCGAAGGACACCACCTTCACCACCCTGACCCCCAAGAACACGTTCATCGGCCACTACACGCCCGAGGACGGGGCGACCGTCGGCGTGGGCATGCCGGTGTCGATCAACTTCACCCGCGGGATCACCAACCCCGAAGCCGTCGAGAAGGCCATCACGGTGACGGCCGAGCCGTCCGTCCCCGTCGAGGGGCACTGGTTCGGCAACGACCGCCTCGACTTCCGTCCCGAGAACTACTGGGCCGCCGGCACCAAGGTCACCGTGAAGATCGCCCTCGACGGAGTCGAAGGCCGCCCGGGGGTCTACGGCAAGCAGACCCGTACGGTCACCTTCACCATCGGCCGGTCCCAGGTCTCCACGGTCGACGCGAGCACGCACCAGATGGAGGTCGTCCGGGACGGGCAGGTGCTCAAGAACATCCCGATCACCGCGGGCGCCCCGTCGACCACCACGTACAACGGGCAGATGGTCATCAGCGAGAAGTACAAGGTGACCCGGATGAACGGCGCCACCGTCGGCTTCGGCGGCGAGTACGACATCCCCGACGTCCCGCACGCGATGCGCCTGTCGAACTCGGGCACCTTCGTCCACGGCAACTACTGGGCCTCCGCCGGCACGTTCGGCTCGGAGAACGTCAGCCACGGCTGCGTCGGCCTGAAGGACGCCCGCGGCGGCGGCGACGGGAACCAGCCCGCCGCCTGGTTCTTCAACGAGTCGCTGATCGGCGACGTGGTCGTCGTGAAGAACTCGAAGGACAAACAGATCGCCCCGGAGAACGGCCTCAACGGCTGGAACATGGCGTGGTCGGACTGGATCAAGTAGTCCTCCCCGCCCCGTAGGACGCCGGCCCGGTGCTGTGACACACAGCACCGGGCCGCATTGCGTTAACCGCCACTAACCTGGCCGTATGACCCTCTCTCTCGAAGTCTCCGAAGGCGTCGGCACCCTCCGCCTGGACCGGCCGCCCATGAACGCCCTGGACATCGCCACCCAGGACCGGCTGCGCGAGCTCGCGGTGGAGGCCACCGACCGGTCCGACGTCCGGGCGGTGGTCATCTACGGCGGTGAGAAGGTGTTCGCGGCCGGCGCGGACATCAAGGAGATGCAGACGATGGACCACGCGGCGATGATCGCCCGGTCCCGCGCGCTGCAGGACGCGTTCACCGCCGTGGCCAGGATCCCCAAGCCCGTCGTCGCGGCCGTCACCGGCTACGCGCTGGGCGGCGGCTGCGAGCTCGCCCTCTGCGCCGACTTCCGGATCGCCGCCGAGAACGCGAAGCTCGGCCAGCCCGAGATCCTGCTGGGGCTGATCCCCGGAGCGGGCGGCACGCAGCGGCTGTCGCGGCTGATCGGCCCCTCCAAGGCCAAGGACCTCATCTTCACCGGGCGCATGGTCAAGGCCGACGAGGCGCTGACCCTGGGCCTGGTCGACCGGGTCGTCCCGGCAGCCGAGGTGTACGAGCAGGCGCACGCCTGGGCCGCCCGGCTGGCCCAGGGCCCGGCGATCGCACTGCGCGCCGCGAAGGAGTGCGTGGACGCGGGTCTGGAGACGGACATCGACACCGGGCTGACCATCGAACGCAACTGGTTCGCGGGCCTGTTCGCCACGGAGGACCGTGAGCGCGGGATGCGCAGCTTCGTCGAAGAGGGCCCGGGCAAGGCCAAGTTCGTGTGACCCGCTCCATGCCGGATCCTCCCTGTGGGTGGTTTAGCCAGGCCTTAAGAGAGCCTTAAGGGGAAGCGGTGATCCACTCACGGTGATCGACTTGCTGCGATGCGTCACAGCAGGTCATCCCGCGCATCGTGGCCCTCCGCTTGCCTCACGCGTATGACGGAACGCCCCCTGGGAGTCGTTGCATCCGGGGGGCGTTTTCCCGCGGAACGGCCCGGACGGGCAGGTCGGCCGTCCATGATGGATGCATGGCGGGCCTGGAGGGTGTGGAACAGCCGCGGCAGCGCAGCAGCGCTTCGGCCGTGCGGCTCACGGCGGCTCTTGAGGACGAACAGGGCCTCAAGGCGCTGGAGTTGTTCGGCAATCCGGCCGAGGCGGAAGTGACCCTGCCGTCCGAGCCCGAGTCGGCCGGTACCGCGCGCCGCCTCACCCAGTGCGTGGTGGTCCGGTTGTGGGGCCTCTCGCCGCAGTTCGCCGAGCACGCCGTCCTGCTGGTCTCGGAGCTCGTCGGCAACGCGGTGCGCCACACCGGTGCCCGCTCCTTCGGCTTACGCATGGTGCGCCGGCGCGGCTGGATCCGCGTCGAGGTGCGCGACCCCTCGCGTGGGCTGCCCTGCCTGATGCCGGTCCACGAGCTGGACACCACCGGCCGCGGGCTGTTCCTCGTGGACAAGCTCTCCGACCGCTGGGGCGCGGACCTGCTGCCCCGAGGGAAGATCACCTGGTTCGAGATGCGCGTCGCCGACCGCTAGGCCCTGTCGTCACAGTGGCGCCTGGCCCGCGACGCCCGGGGAAGCCTGAAGCCCCCTGTCGCCGCGGTGGGGCGCCTCGGGGGCTTCATGGGTGCGCCAAGGATCGTTGGGGGGTGTGATCCTCGGCGTGGCGACTTCGCTCGGGTCAATGGGAAGCCGTGGTTCCGACTATGGCAGACGTGGCCCCGAATGCCAAAAGTCCTCAGTCGGACATAAGTGTGCAAATAGTGAGAGTTTCTAGCTAAATCCTAGGTGAGGTGGGCCACTCACCTGGCAATCAGTGAATAAATATCGACCGCTCAGTGTGAATCGTTGATCACATAGCGGAGAGGGTGTCCGTATGGCCACCCTGGGTGGACGTCGGAATTGGGTCAATCATTACCTTCCGGGTCATCCACCCCTTAAATGGGCGAGTGCTCTCACATCCAGGCCGCCGTGCGGTCCTGCGCGCAGCGGGCCTCGCCGCGACCGGCGCCACCGCGGCCGGCCTCAGCGCCGCCTGCGGCCCGGGGCGCCCCGCCCCCGCGCCCCCGTCCACACCTCCGCGCCCGGCCGGACCCGCCGGACCCGCCGAACCCGCCGGACCGGCCCGGGCGGTACCGGCCGCGCCGCGCCGCTTCGCCGGACAGCCCGTCGAGATCGGGCACGGCCCGCGCGACCGGCCCCGGGTCGCCCTCACCTTCCACGGCAACGGCGACCCCGCCACCGCCCGGTCGGTGCTGGCCGAGGCGGAGAGAGCGGGTGCGCGGGTCACCGTACTGGCGATCGGCAGCTGGCTCGACGCCCACCCGGAGCTGGCCCGCCGGATCCTCGACGGCGGCCACGAGCTGGGCAACCACACCCAGCGCCACCTCGCGATCAACACCATGCCCGAGGCGGAGGCCTACGCCGAGATCACCGCCTGTGCCCAGCGGCTCAAGCGCCTGACCGGTTCCATCGGCACCTGGTTCCGGCCCTCCCGGACCCAGTACGCGACCCCCCTGGTCCAGAAGCTGGCCCAGCGGGCCGGCTACCCGCACGTCCTCTCCTACGACGTGGACTCCCTCGACTTCACCTCGCCCGGTGCCGCGGCCGTCATCCGCACCGTCACCGGGACGATCCGCAGCGGATCGGTGGTGAGCCTGCACTTCGGCTACGCGGACACGGTCGACGCGATGCCGCCCCTCCTCGAAGAACTCGCGCGCCGCAGACTGCGCGCGGTGACCACCACGGAGCTGCTGACCCCATGACGACCATCCGCCTTCCCCGGAAGGCCACCGTGCTGCTCGCCGGTCTGGTCCTCGCCGCCCTGGCCGGCTGCGGATCAGCCGGCAAGGGACCCGCCGAGGCACTCGGCACCAAGGGCCCGGCCAAGCCCGTCAAGGCCGTCCCGGCGGCCCCGCCCGGCCTGCCCGGCATGCCCCCGCTCCTCGATCCGCACGACGTCTACGCGGCGGACCGGCCCAACCAGCTCTCCCCGGTGGTCAAGGACTTCCCGTCCCGGGTCTACGTGCCGAACACCAACTCCAACACGGTGTCCGTCATCGACCCGGTGACCTACAAGGTCATCGACACCATCCCGGTCGGCATCCAGCCCCAGCACGTCGTCCCCTCCTGGGACATGAAGACGCTGTGGGTCAACAACAACCGGGGCCACACCCTCACCCCCATCAACCCGGCCACCGGCGAAGCCGGAGAGCCCGTCGAGGTGCACGACCCGTACAACCTGTACTTCACGCCGAACGGCAAGTACGCGATCGTCATGGCCTCCCTGGACAAAGAGCTGGTCTTCCGCGATCCGCACACCATGGACCGGGTCAAGACCGTCCCCGTGACCTGCTTCGGCGTCAATCACGCGGATTTCTCCGCCGACGGCCGGTACTTCATCGTGAGCTGCGAGTTCTCGGGTGAACTCCTCAAGGTCGACACCGAGCGGATGGAGGTCGTCGGACAGCAGAAACTGCCTTTCGAGGGCGCGATGCCGCAGGACGTCAAGGTCTCGCCCGACGGGAAGACCTTCTACGTCGCGGACATGATGGCCCACGGCATGTGGGTCCTCAGCGGCGACACCTTCGAGACCCCCAAGCTGCTCCCCACCGGCAAGGGCTGCCACGGCCTGTACGTCAGCCGCGACTCCAAGGAGATGTACGTCTCCAACCGGGGTGAGGGCACCGTCTCCGTCTTCAACTTCCCGCAGAACAAGCTGACGAAGAAGTGGGAGCTGCCCGACGGCGGCAGCCCCGACATGGGCGGCGTCTCCGCCGACGGCAAGGTGCTGTGGCTGTCGGGCCGCTACAACGACGAGGTCTACGCGATCGACACCGTGACGGGCAAGCAGCTCGCCCGGGTCCCGGTGGGCGGCGGCCCGCACGGCCTCGCCGTGTACCCGCAGCCCGGCCGCTACTCGCTCGGCCACACCGGCATCTTCCGCTAGGACGGGGCGCGGCCGGGCGGACGTACGGGTGCGGCGGCGCCCCGGGAGCTCGCACAGCTCCCGGGACGCCGCCGCACCCGCCCGCCTCCGCACTACCAGGCGACGGGAAGCCGCTCCGGAAGGCGCTTGATGAAGCCCGTGCGCCAGACCAGGTTCTCCGCGGGCACCGCGAGCCGCAGCCCCGGCAGGCGCTCCACCAGCACCTCCAGCGCGATCTCGGCGTGCGCCCGGCCCAGCGCGGAGGCCGGGCAGAAGTGCCGGCCGGCGCCGAAGGCCAGGTTGGCGTGGGGGCTTTGGCGCTCCAGGTCCAGCTCGTCCGGGTTCTCGAAGGCCTCCGGGTCGAAGTTGGCCCCCTCCAGCAGGACGAGGACGAGCTCGCCCTCCTTCACCAGGACGTCACCGACCTGGATGTCCGCCAGCGCGATGCGCGGCAGGCCGTCCCCCACGGACAGGTTCCAGCGCAGCAGTTCGTCCACGGCCCGGCCCATGCGCTCCGGGTGCGCGCGCAGGTAGCCGATGAGCTCCGGCTTCTGGAGCAGTGCGAGGACCGCGAGGGTGAGGAACGCCGACGTGGACACCGCGCCCGCCCCGAAGAGCGAGACCGCGACCGTGGCGAACATGTCGTCGGTCAGGTGCGCCGACTCGGGGTCGGCCTCCTTCAGGTCCGCGAACCTGCCGAGGAGCCCCGTACGCTCCTCGGCGGGCAGCGCGAGCTGGGCCCGGAGCTGCTCGGTGAAGTAGCCCACGTCCTTGTACCAGTTGAGGGCCGAGTCGGCGAAGGGCTCGCGCGCGGTCATGAAGGCCACGTCCAGCCCCGACATCAGCCGGCGCCAGTCCTCGAAGGGCACCCCGAGCACCTGGCAGTGCATCGCCGCCGAGAAGGGGTCGGCGAACCCCGCCCGGAGGTCGGCCGGGCCGCCCTCGGCCACGATCAGGTCGAGGAGCTCCCCGGCCGTGGCGCGCAGCCGGTCCTGGATCCCCTTCTGGCGTGGGTTGAGCGCCTTCATCACCGCGTTGCGCAGCCCGGCGCTGTTGATGTTGCCCATGTTGTTGACGACCTCGGGCGGGATCGTCAGCGCGTACTGGCGGGGGACCCCGGCGTTCGCCGTGTCCTTGAGGCTGAACCGCTCGTCCTCCAGCACCTGCTTGGCCAGCGCGTAGCTGCTCACCAGCCAGGCGGAGTCCCCGGTCAGCGTGCGGACCCGGGCGACCGGGGCCTTCTCGCGCAGCCACCCGCACTCCTCCGGAAGCACGTCACCGCGCCGCGAGAGCGGGAAGTCGAGGAGCGGCTGCTCCTGGGTCCCCCGGCTCTCAAGCTGCTCGACGCTCATCGACGGTCCTTTCGGTCGGTACGTGGTTCACGCTGTTCTGTGGTGCGGTGCCCGTGGCGGCTCCGTGCCCCGGCACCTCGCGCACGGCCTCACCGGCCTCGGGCCGCACGACGGCGTAGGCCTGGTTCCTGGTGGCGCGCAGGCCCCCGCCGCGGGCGAAGAGGACGTCCGTCAGCGGCATCTTGACGTGGTAGGCCGCCACGGAGGACGGGACGTCGAGAATGCTCGGGGTGTCGAGGAAGAACGGCAGCTCGGCCGCCATGTAATCGAAACAGACCTGCAACTGCCCGGCCGTGATCGATTCACCCTCCGGCAACTTGGATCCAACAAAATGCAGGGCCATTTTTTCGCAGCCCTTACGAAATTCGTCGTCGGTCTCCAGGAAATGCAGTACACGCCTGTGCAGCAGTTGGTACACGGGGTTCTCCTGGAACTCCGAAAGTGCTCTGACGCGAATCTCGGCGTGTGCGGTCCCTGATTCCTCCACGCCCTTGAGGATCCTTCGCCGGACCGCCTTGATCTCCTTCGTGGCGCGCTTCTCCGCGTGCTCCCGGGTGTAGCCGAAGGCGGCGAACATCCGGTCCACGTGGAGGTCTGCGTAGACGAAGTCGACCTGCGCGAAGCGGGTCGTGGCCCACTGGGCAAGACTGGTGATGCGCTCGGAGCTGAAGTAGCTGTTTCCCGGACTCACTCCGATGAGCACATGGTCGCCGTCTTCCCAGATATGGCGGCAGGTGCGGGTGAAGGGCAGAACTTCGAATGATGCGTCGACTGTGATCGTCACCTGTGTGATCGCCCTCATTGCCGCTTGTCCCTGGGAGCCCTGCGCTCCTGGTGTGGCGGCAATGTCGGTACGTTATGCCGTGATCCCGGAGCGTGACAAGTCGGGGCCGGATTTATTGGCTGGAATTATCGCTTCCGCATTACGGAAGGGTAATTTGAATTTCTATCTGCCGCTCGAACGGGACCCGCGGCGGGGGTGCTCCGCCGGGGCCGCTACCCTGAGCCGGTCAACAAGCACGAAGAAGGGGTGGACCCAGTGGCGGACATCGAGAGCGCACGGACGACGTTCGACCGGTTCGACGTGAACGGTGACGGCTTCATCACGGCCGACGAGTACAGCGCGGCCATGAAGGCGATGGGCGACGCGTACGTCACGGGTTCGGTCGCGGACGCCGTCGTGGCCTCCAAGGACGCGAACGGTGACGGCCTGCTGAGCTTCGACGAGTTCTGGGCCGCCCTGAACAAGTAGCACCGCTCCGTCCCCCCGCACGCGCCGTCGCCCCCGCCTGCCCGGGGCGGGGGCGCGTCAGGCCGCCGTGGTGCCCTCCGGCGGAGTCATGTCCTCGACCTCGGCGAGGGCCTCCTCCAGCCAGGCCAGCCAGAAGGTCTCCAGGGCGATCCCGCCGTGCAGCACGAGCCGGCGAAGCCGGTCCTCCACCGCGTCGCGCTCCGGCGGGAAGTCCTTCGCCTCGATGGCCTCGTACTTCGCCAGCTGCTCCCGGTGCAGCCCCAGATGCCGCCGCAGTTCGGGCCCGAGCCGCCCCGGCCCGACGACCGCCGCCGCGCGGATCCGCAGCAGCAGCGCGTCACGCAGCGGTTTGGGGTCCTGGCTCTCGCCGACCCACCGCGCCAGCTCGGCACTGCCGTCGGGCAGCACCGCGTACTCCTTCTTCTGCCCCCGTACGGGCACCTCGCTGGGCAGCTCCCGGATCAGCCCGGCCTCCTCCAGCCGGCCCAGCTCGCGGTAGATCTGCTGGTGCGTCGAGGACCAGAAGTACCCGATGGACTTGTCGAACCGCCGGGTCAGCTCCAGCCCCGACGAGGGCTTCTCGAGGAGGGCGGTGAGGATGGCGTGCGGGAGCGACATGCGGCCATCCTAGGGACACCCCCTACCGCCAGGCCGCCAGTGCCTCCGGGCTGCGGGGGCCGGGGGATTCCGCACCGAGGAGGCCGTGGGCGCGCAGCAACGCCGTGACCGCCGGGGACCAGGCCTGGCGCAGCCCCGCCGCGGCGAGCAGCTCCGGCTCCGACAGCAGGTCCTGCGCCGCCCCCACGCGGATGCCCGACGGGGTGAGGACCGCGGCGTCGTCGGCCCAGCGGACCGCGAGGTCCACGTCGTGGGTGGCCATCACCACCGTCGTGCCGTCCGCCCGCAGCCCCGCGAGCACGTCGAGCAGCCGCTCCTGCCCGTCCGGGTCCAGCCCGGCCGTGGGCTCGTCCAGGATCAGCACGCGCGGCGCCATCGCCACCGCCCCGGCGATCGCCGCGCGCTTGCGCTGCCCGTACGACAGCAGGTGCGTCGGGCGGTCCCGCAGCGCGGTGATGTCCAGCGCTGCGAGGGCCGAGTCGACCCGCGCGCGGACCTCCGCCACCGGCAGGCCCAGGTTCATCGGGCCGAAGGACACGTCCTGCTCGACGGAGGCCGCGAACAGCTGGTCGTCCGGGTCCTGCACCACCAGCTGGACGCCGGTCCGCAGCCGGGTCAGGCCCGCGCGGTCGTACGCCACCACCGCCCCGTCGAGCCGCAGTTCCCCCGTACCCGGCCGCAGGCCCCCGCTCAGCAGCCGCATCAGCGTGGTCTTGCCGCTGCCGTTGCGGCCCAGCAGGACCAGCGCACGGCCCTCCCGGATGGCGAAGTCCACCCCGGACAGCACGGGCGGCCCGTCCTCGTAGGCGTAGCCCGCGCCGACCAGTTCCACCAACGGGGTCACAGATACAGCTCCTTCAGTACGAGGGTCACGGCGCTCACGCCGGCCAGGAGGGCGGCGGAGCCGGCCAGGAACCGCCAGGACAGCTTCGCCTCGGGGACGAGCACCCGCAGCGCGCCGTCGTAGCCGCGCCCGGCCAGCCCGTCCTGCAGCCGCGCCGCGCGGTCGAAGGCCCGTACGAACGAGGTCGCCGCGAGCCCGGCCAGCGAACGCCACGCCGCGGCCCGGCCGCTCTGCCCCAGGCGGGCCGCCTGGGCCCGGCGGACCTGGGCCAGGGAGTCCAGCAGCAGGAAGCCGATCCGGTACATGACCAGGGCCACGTCCACCACGGGAGCCGGCACCCCGGCCCGCACCAGCCGGGGCAGGACGTCCGAGACCGGCGTCGTGAAGGCGAACAGCAGCACCCCGAGGGACGCCGCCGAGGTGCGCAGCAGCAGTTCCGCCGCCTGCCGGGGGCCTTCCGGG
Source organism: Streptomyces sp. NPDC058646 (assembly GCF_042716875.1). Lineage (NCBI taxonomy): Bacteria > Bacillati > Actinomycetota > Actinomycetes > Kitasatosporales > Streptomycetaceae > Streptomyces > Streptomyces sp. NPDC058646. The sequence continues at coordinate 160,864 of NZ_JBHXRK010000012.1, forward strand.
GCGAACGCGAGGAACCCGGCCGGGCCGCCCACCGAGACCAGCAGCGGCAGCGCCCCCGTGAAGCAGAACCCGAGCGGGATCCGGAAGGCCCGCCACAGCTGCCGCCCCGCCACCCCGGCGGGCCCGAGGAGGACCGCCAGGGTGGCGGCGGCGACCAGGGGTCCGCCCGGCCAGGGCGGCAGGCACACGGCGGTGACCGTCAGCCCGATCCCCAGCAGGGCCTTCTCCCCGGGGTGCCGGTGACGCCAGCGGCTGCCGTGCGCCGCCACGTCGATCGGCAGCACCGCCTAGTGCTCCGCCCCGGCCGCCGGGGCCGGGGTCGCCTCCGGGGCCCCGTCGGCCGCGGACCGGCGGCCCTTGCGCACGCCGAAGTAGTACGCGAGCACGCCCGCACCGAGCGCCGCCTGGAGCGCGAACAGCGCTGACTCGACCTCGCCGGAGGGGGGTTCGTAGAGCGGGGTGAACCACGGCTCGTAGTCCGGCTTCAGCTCGGTGATGGCGGCCTCCGCCTGTGCGTCCGCGCCCGTGAACGGCTCCTCCTTGCCCTCGCCGAGCCCCAGCGCGAGCGGGAGCACGGCCAGCGCCGCCACCACGAGCAGCAGCAGGGTGTTGATCTTCGCGTTCCTGGTCATCGGGCGGTCGCCTCCTGCTTCGCCTTGGTGCCGGTCAGCCTGGCGAGGCCGAGACGCACCATGTCGGACTTGCTGGACTGCATCAGCAGCCGCACGACGAGGACGGTCAGGAGGCCCTCGCTCACCGCGAGCGGGATCTGGGTGACCGCGAAGATGCCCGCGAACTTCTCCAGCGAGCCGACGAAGCCGCTGCTCGCGTCCGGGAAGGCCAGGGCCAGCTGGAGGGAGGTCATGCAGTAGGTCACCAGGTCGGCGAAGAAGGCGCCGAAGAAGACGGTCACCATCAGCGGCACGTCGAACGTGCGCAGCAGCCGGTAGACGCCGTAGCCGGCCCAGGGCCCGACGATCGCCATCGAGAAGACGTTGGCGCCGAGGGTGGTCAGACCGCCGTGGGCCAGCAGCAGCGCCTGGAAGAGCAGGGTGATGGTGCCGAGCACCGCCATGACCGGCGGCCGGAACAGGATCGCCCCGAGGCCGGTACCGGTGGGGTGCGAGCAACTGCCCGTCACCGAAGGGATCTTCAGGGCGGACAGGACAAATGTGAATGCTCCGGACGCACCGAGCAGCAGGGTGCTCTCCGGGTGGGCCTTCACCTCGCGGGTGAGGGCGCGCACGCCGTGTACGACAAAGGGAGCGGACGCGGCGCCCCAGGCGACCGCGTGCAAAGGGGGCAGAAACCCCTCGGCAATATGCATGAGTGGGGAGACCTCTCCAGCACCTCGTGGATGGACAACGCGCCCCGGCCGGTCTCCTGGCTCACGGGTACTCATGCCCGGTCTCCGCCTTCCCGGGGCCGCGCGGTCTCCCGCCCGGGCCCAGTGGCTTCCCGCAGGAATGGAGCCGGACTTCCCGATCACAGTGGCGAGGGCCGCACCGGTTTTCCACCGGTTTCCCGAACACCAAGGCCCGCTGACCCTAGTCGTCCGCGAGGACCGGTAACAACCCGCCCCAGCCTCCGGGGGCGCCCGCCGGTCACGGACGGGCGTGGCCGGCCTGCGGACGCGCCTTCTGCTGCTCATGCTGAGGGGGTGGCTGCCGACTGCGGCTACTCCGACCTTCCTCGTGCTCTGCGGCCCCATCCGGCTCGGTGACCACAGCTCGGCGACCACAGCTCGGTGATGGCACAGGTCGCCGAACGGCTCTACGTCTGCTCGTCGATCCTCAACGAGCGTCCCGGGCACCGGTAGGCCCGCTCGGCTGCCCGGGGCGTCGCCGCCCCGGGCAGCGTCGCGTCAGCAGACGTTCGGGTGCGCGATGTCCAGCACGAACCGTTCGGGCGAGTGCAGGACGGTGGTGCTGTAGTACGGCTTCGTGTCGAAGGCGGCGCCGAAGGTCACGTACCCCTCGTAGTCGCCGGTCAGGGCGATGCCCTTGAGCTTGCTCAGGTAGATCTTCTGCAGGCGCGGACCCCGGTAGACGTTCTGTCCCGCGTCGTCGTGACCGGCGGCGGGGTTCAGCCTGATCTCCAGGAAGTGCTTCCCGGCCAGCGGGACCGGCTGGCCGGACCCGTCGTAGAACAGCTGGGAGGCGGGAGTGACGGTGACCGCGGGGACGTACCCTTCGAGGTCGACGACGAGCCGGTCGTAGGTGCAGTGCCCGCCCCAGCGGGCGTTGACGACGAGCGGGGTCTGGGTCTGCGCGGCCGTCGCGGAGGCCGTGACGGCGGCGGATGCCGGCGCTGCGAGCGCGATTCCGGCGGTGAGCAGGGCGCCCGTGGCCAGGGCCACGAGCTGCCGACGGCGCAGACGAGAACGTAGACGGTTCATGACGTCCCCCCGATTCTCCAGAGACGGGGACAGTGCTGTCACCGGTGGAGACGCCGGCCGGGCGCAGGCGGTTGCACCCCGGGGCGGGAAGATGCCCGTCCGGTTCCGGCCCGCCGCCGAAGGGCCGGATGAAGGAAATCCCCGATGCTCAACTCGCTTCGATGGCAAGCTGGTTGCCCGATCGATGGCCCGCGAGGCCCCGTGTGACGGGAGAGAACCGGATGCGTTTTCACCGCTGTCCCCGTCAGGTGCTGGTCTGCGCGGTCCTCGTCCTGGCGGCCACCGCCTGCGCCGGCGGCGCGGACGGCGAGGTCTCCCAGGAGGGGAAGGGCGGCTACCTCTGGAAGGCCACGGACGAGATCTGCAACGCGCTGCCTTACGGGGAACTCGCCGACCCGCTGGGGGCGCGGGAGGAGGCCGCCGACCGGAACGAGAGGCCGGGCGGGGGAGCGCCGGGCGTCCAGTGCGTCCAGCTGCTCGTCGAGACCGGCCCGGCCCGGTACGGCAACGTCAAGATCGAACTGGACCTCGCCTACGCCGAGAGCGTGGGCTTCGCCGAGGACGTCTTCCGCGCGGTGCGGGACGAACCGGGACGGGAGCGGCCGGACGGCGGTACCGCGGAGGTGAAGGGCGTCGGGAAGGAGGCCTACCGGGTCCTCCACAACGGTCCAACCGAGCTGCGCCAGGTGCGCGACCTGCATGTGCGGGACAGCAACCTGATGCTCGACGTGACCGTCACCGCCGAGGCCCGCACCGCCCCGACCCCCGAGAGCCTGAAGGCCCTGGACGCCTCGGTGGACGACTTCGCCCGGGGCGTCCTGAAGGCGCTCCGCAAGGAGCAGTGAGCAGCCGCAGGTGTCCGGGGACAGCCGCAGGGCCCGGCGCACCCGCGCCGGGCCCTGCGGTGTCGCACGCGGGAAGGAGCTCCGGTCAGCACTCGATGACGTTGACCGCGAGGCCGCCGCGGGCCGTCTCCTTGTACTTCACCTTCATGTCCGCTCCGGTCTCCTTCATGGTCTTGATGACCTTGTCGAGGGAGACCTTGTGGGTGCCGTCGCCGCGCATCGCCATCTTGGCGGCGGTGACGGCCTTGACGGCGGCCATGCCGTTGCGCTCGATGCACGGGATCTGGACCAGGCCGCCGACGGGGTCGCAGGTCAGGCCCAGGTTGTGCTCCATGCCGATCTCGGCCGCGTTCTCGACCTGCTCGGGGGTGCCGCCGAGGACCTCGGCCAGCGCGCCGGCCGCCATGGAGCAGGCCGAGCCCACCTCGCCCTGGCAGCCGACCTCGGCGCCGGAGATGGAGGCGTTCTCCTTGAAGAGCATGCCGATCGCGCCCGCCGCGAGGAGGAAGCGGACCACGCCGTCCTCGTCCGCGCCCGGCACGAAGTTCACGTAGTAGTGCAGGACCGCGGGCAGGACGCCCGCCGCGCCGTTGGTCGGGGCCGTCACCACGCGCCCGCCGGCCGCGTTCTCCTCGTTGACCGCCATCGCGTAGATCGTCGTCCACTCGCTGCGGTGCATCATCGGGTCGCCCTCGGTGCGCAGCTGGCGCGCCGTGGAGGCGGCCCGGCGCTTGACGCGCAGACCGCCGGGGAGGATGCCCTCGCGGGACATGCCGCGCGAGACGCAGGACTGCATGACCCGCCAGATCTCCAGGAGGCCCTCGCGGATCTCCTCCTCCGTGCGCCAGGCCTTCTCGTTCTCCAGCATCAGCGAGGAGATCGACAGGCCGGTCTCCTTCGCCAGGCGCAGCATCTCGTCGCCGGAGCGGAAGGGGTACTTCAGCACGGTGTCGTCGAGCTTGATCCGGTCCTCGCCGACCGCGTCCTCGTCCACGACGAAGCCGCCGCCGACCGAGTAGTAGGTCTTCTCCAGCAGCGGGGCGCCCGAGCCGTCGTAGGCGAAGAGCGTCATGCCGTTCGCGTGGTAGGGCAGGGAGCGCCGGCGGTGCAGGATCAGCTGGCTCGGCTCGTCGAAGGCGATCTCGTGCCCATCGCCTATTTCCGCGCCCAGCAGCCGCAGGCGGCCGCTCTTGCGGATGCGCTCCACCTCGTCGTCGGCGGTCTCGACGTTCACGGTGCGGGGGGAGTGCCCCTCCAGGCCGAGCAGGACCGCCTTGGGGGTGCCGTGGCCGTGGCCGGTGGCGCCCAGCGAGCCGTACAGCTCCGCGCGGACGGACTCGGTCTGGGCGAGGAGGCCGTCCTTCTTCAGCCGCGTGACGAACATGCGTGCAGCCCGCATCGGACCGACCGTGTGGGAGGAGGACGGGCCGATGCCGATGGAGAAGAGGTCGAAGACGGAGATGGCCACTGGCGGACTCCCTTGTCTGCTCGTGGGGTGGGAGGGGGCAGGAGAGGTGGATTGTGCGGATTTTGTCCGACAGACGAGCTTAACGCGGTGGGATGAACGGCTCGTCTGCCGGACGGGGTCGGGAGGGGGTACCCGGACGGTCGGGCGGGTGTCAGCTCCCGGTCCGGTACGCCGGCCCGTGCGGCGCCGCCCGCCTCCAGGACCGGGTCGGGCCCTGCCAGGCCCGCGTGGCTGGCCCTGACGCCAGCCCGCACGGTCCAGGAGGAGGTGACCAGCGCCACGGCTGCGGCCAGGGCGATGTCCAGGCCGCCCGGGAGGACGTAGCGGCCGCCGAAGCCGGCGGAGTCGAGCCGGGACAGCGCCGGGGCGGCGATCGGGGCGGCCGGCAGGGTCGGGGCGGTGACGGTGCCGGTGTGGGGCCACTTCGGCCAGTACGGCGCGCAGGCGGCGAAGGCGCAGGTCAGCGGGGAGAGGATCCTCGCCGCCGGGAGGCGGGAGGGGCGGGGCAGGTCCGGCTCGGTGCGGCGGAAGACGCCCACCGCGACCGGACCGGTCAGGTTACGAGATCACCATGGCCGCCGAGGTTCCGTGGCAAGGGGCCGCGTCCACCTGGGCTTCGGTCATGAGAAGGGCCCGGCCTGTGCACGACCAGGGCCGGGCCCCCTCGTGGGCGCTGCCTAGAGCGACGGGTACAGCGGGAACTTCGCGGCGAGCGCGGAGACGCGCGCCTTCAGGTCCTCGCTGTCGTAGACGGGCTTCAGCGCGGCCGCGATGATCTCCGCGACCTCGGTGAAGTCCTCGGCGCCGAAACCGCGCGTGGCGAGCGCCGGCGTGCCGATCCGCAGACCCGAGGTGACCATCGGAGGCCGCGGGTCGTTCGGGATGGCGTTCCGGTTGACCGTGATGCCGATCTCGTGGAGCCGGTCCTCGGCCTGCTGGCCGTCCAGCTCGGAGTTGCGCAGGTCGACCAGGACCAGGTGGACGTCCGTACCGCCGGAGAGGACGGAGACGCCGGCCTCGGTGACGTCCGGCTGCACCAGGCGCTCGGCGATGATCTTCGCGCCCTCCAGGGTGCGCACCTGGCGCTCCTTGAAGTCCTCCGAGGCCGCGATCTTGAAGGAGACGGCCTTGGCCGCGATCACGTGCTCCAGCGGGCCGCCCTGCTGACCCGGGAAGACCGCGGAGTTGATCTTCTTGGCCAGTTCCTGTGTCGACAGGATGACACCGCCGCGCGGACCGCCGAGGGTCTTGTGCGTGGTGGTGGTGACGACGTGGGCGTGCGGCACCGGGTTCGGGTGCAGGCCCGCGGCGACCAGGCCGGCGAAGTGCGCCATGTCGACCATCAGGTACGCGCCGACCTCGTCCGCGATGCGGCGGAAGGCGGCGAAGTCCAGCTGGCGCGGGTAGGCGGACCAGCCCGCGACGATCAGCTGCGGCTTGGACTCCTTGGCGAGGCGCTCGACCTCGGCCATGTCCACCTGGCCCGACTCGTCGACGTGGTACGGGACCACGTTGTAGAGCTTGCCGGAGAAGTTGATCTTCATGCCGTGGGTCAGGTGACCGCCGTGGGCCAGGTTGAGGCCCATGATCGTGTCGCCCGGCTTGAGCAGCGCGAACATCGCGGCGGCGTTCGCCTGCGCGCCCGAGTGCGGCTGCACGTTCGCGGCCTCGGCGCCGAACAGCGCCTTGATGCGGTCGATCGCGATCTGCTCGACGACGTCGACGTGCTCGCAGCCGCCGTAGTAGCGGCGGCCGGGGTAGCCCTCGGCGTACTTGTTGGTCAGGACCGAGCCCTGGGCCTCCATGACGGCGACCGGAGCGAAGTTCTCCGACGCGATCATTTCCAGGGTCGACTGCTGGCGCACGAGCTCGGCGTCGACGGCGGCGGCGACGTCCGGGTCGAGTTCGTGGAGAGGGGTGTTCAGTACAGACATCAGGGTCCCCTGGGGTCAGTTACCGGCGGTGAGTGCGGCGTACTCCTCGGCGGAGAGCGCGTCCTTCGGCTCCTCCGAGAGGCGCACCTTGAAGAGCCAGCCACCCTCGAAGGGAGCGGAGTTCACCAGCGAGGGGTCCTCCACGACGTCCTGGTTGGACTCGACGATCTCGCCGGAGACCGGGGAGTACAGGTCGCTGACCGACTTGGTCGACTCCAGCTCGCCGCAGGTCTCGCCCTCGGTCACGGTCTCGCCGACCTCGGGGAGCTGGGCGTAGACGACGTCACCGAGCGCGTTGGCCGCGAACTCCGTGATGCCGACCGTCGCGACGCCGTCCACGGCGTCCGACAGCCACTCGTGCTCCTTGGTGTAACGCAGCTTCTCGGGGTTGCTCATGACCTGATTCTCCTGGATGCGGGGGAGTGGATACGAACGGTGGTCTTGGGTACTGGGACGGAGCCCCACGGGCGCGCCGATGCGGCCCGTACGGCGGAGATCGTCGCGGAACTACTTCTGCCGCTTGTAGAACGGCAGGGCCACGACCTCGTACGGCTCATGCGTACCGCGAATGTCGACGCCGACGCCGGAGGTGCCGGGCGCGGCGTGTGCCGCGTCGACGTAGGCCATCGCGATCGGCTTGCCCAGCGTCGGGGACGGCGCGCCCGAGGTGACCTCGCCGACGACCTCTCCGCCGGCCACGACCGGGAAGCCGGCGCGCGGGACGCGGCGGCCCTCGGCGATCAGGCCGACCAGCTTGCGCGGCGGGTTCGTGGCGGAGCGCTCGGCGGCGGCCTCCAGAGCGGCGCGGCCGACGAAGTCGCCCTCCTTCTCGAACTTCACGACCCGGCCCAGCCCCGCGTCGAACGGAGTGAGGGAGGTGGTCAGCTCGTGCCCGTACAGCGGCATGCCCGCCTCCAGGCGCAGGGTGTCGCGGCAGGACAGGCCGGCCGGGACCAGGCCGACGCCCTCGCCGGCCTTGGTCAGCGCCTGCCACAGCTCCACGGCGTGCTCGGGGGAGACGAACAGCTCGAAGCCGTCCTCGCCGGTGTAGCCCGTACGCGCGATCAGCGCGGGCACGCCCGCGACGGTGCCCGGCAGGCCGGCGTAGTACTTGAGGCCGTCCAGGTCGGCGTCGGTGAGCGAGGCCAGGATGCCGGGGGACTCGGGGCCCTGCACCGCGAGCAGCGCGTACGCGTCGCGGTCGTCGCGGACCTCGGTGTCGAAGCCGGCGGCACGCTCGGTCAGGGCATCGAGGACGACCTGGGCGTTGGAGGCGTTGGCGACGACCATGAACTCGGTCTCGCCGAGGCGGTAGACGATCAGGTCGTCGACGATCCCGCCGTCCTCCTGACAGATGTGCGTGTAGCGGGCCCGGCCGACGCCGACGGTCGAGATGTTGCCGACCAGCGCGTAGTCCAGGGCCTTGACGGCCTCGGGGCCGGTGAGGGTGATCTCGCCCATGTGGGAGAGGTCGAAGAGGCCGGCCTTGGTGCGCACGGCGTTGTGCTCGTCGCGCTCGCTTGCGTACCGCAGCGGCATGTCCCAGCCCGCGAAGTCGGTCATGGTCGCACCGAGCGAACGGTGCAGCGCATCGAGGGCGGTCAGACGGGGGGCAGTGCTCATGGGTGTGACTCCCGGGTCCCAGGGCATCGACATGACATGACGAGGACGTTCCTCCCCATCTGTCATCGGAACCTGAGAGGTTCGCCGAGAGTCCCGGTCGCCCGGGAGAGTCGACTTGCACCTTGGGTGGAGCTGCGCAGCAGCTCGCTTTTCAGATCTGCCTCATCCACGCGGTACGGGGCCTGAGAGATTCAAGGGAGGTTCTTGCTCCTTCGGCGCCCGCGCACGGCCTTGCGGCGTGCCGGGACTCTCCCGCGCGGATTCAAGCGGCCGGTATGCAGTTGGTCCAGATGGCGCACATCATTGCACGCCACTGCCGTGATCGGGCGTGCGGGCCGGAAGTCTGTCCGGGCTTCGGACGGCAGGACCGGAACCGGGGCTCCCGGATTACCGTCTCTTTACACTCAGTGGGCATGGGTCCTGGCGACCCGATTCGGGGGAGGCGATCACTGTGCGGAGATTCGGAGTGCTGGCGACGACCGGGACCGTGGACGGGGTACCGGTCCAGCGCGGCCCGCGCGAGCGCAGGGCCGCGCAGGGGGCAGGACCCGGCCGGGTGCGGGACCTGCGCGGACCGGGCACCGCCGACCCCCGGCGGCTCCGCTTCACGGAAGGCGACATCGTCGTGGTGTCCGGCCTCCCGGGCGGCGGCAAGAGCACCCTGATCAAGCGGGCGGCCGCCGAGGGCGGCTCCATCGACTCCCAGGACACCCGTGAGCGCTGGGAGCAGCGGATGCCGGCCGCGCTGCCGTACGCCGTGTACCGGCCGCTGGTCCGGGCCGCCCACTACTGGGGGCTGTGGCGCAGCCTGCGCTCCGGCACCTCGGTCGTCGTCCACGACTGCGGCACGCAGAGCTGGGTACGGGGCCTGCTCGCCGCCTCCGCCCGCCGCCGGGGCCGCGCCCTGCACCTGTTGCTGCTGGACAGCAGCGCCGAGGAGGCCCTGGCCGGGCAGGCCGCCCGGGGCCGGCGCGTCTCCGCGTACGCCTTCGCCCGGCACCGCGGGGCCGTGGCCCGCCTGCTCCGCGACGCCGAGGCCGGCCTCGCGCCGGCCGGCTGCGCCTCCGTCACCCTGCTGGACCGCCGCTCCGCCTCCGCCGTGACGCGGATCGCCTTCCACCCGTAGGGGCCTGCCGGCCGGGCCGGTCCTCCCCTGGCCGCCCGGCGCGGCCCCGGCAGCGGGGCCCGGCCGCGCACCGATAGCCTCGGCACCACACATCGCGCAGGCGCAACCGACGGAGGCAACGGCACATGCAGGGCAGCGGCTGGCCGGGGAATGAGCTGGAGCAGGTGCTCGGGGCGGCACTGGGGCAGCCGGACGCCGGCGGACGGATCCTGGAGGTGCTCGGGCGCAGTCAGGTGTGGGTGCCGCTGCCCGCCGGGGGAGGCCCCGGACCGGCCGGCCTCACCCTGCCCACCATGGACATCGCCGGGGCGGCGTACGTCCCCGTCTACAGCTCCGAGAGCCAGTTCCACGCCTGCGTCGGCCCCGGCATGGACTTCGCGGTGGCCCCCGCCGTCGAGTTCGCCCGCGGGCTCCCCCCGCAGCTCGGCATCGCCCTGAACCCCGAGGGCGCGGTCGGCGTCCCGCTGCCCCCGGCCGCCGTCGCCGAGCTGTGCAGGGCCGGCCGGACCCCGCTCGACGGTCCGGCCGCCGGAGCCCGGGTCCGGCTGTACGAGCCGGACTGGCAGGAGGACCCGGTGGACTTCCTGGCCGCCGCCGCCGAGGAGTTCCGTGCCGTCGGGGTGGTCGCCGCGGCCCACCGCTGCCTCGCCAGCGTCGAGGGCGGGGAGCCGCAGCTGTACGTCGGTGTCCGGCTGGTGGGACGGGATCCCGGTGCGCAGCACCTCCCGATGGAGGCCCTCGGGCGGGCCCTGGCCCGCGTCCCGGCGCCCTGGCCCGTGCAGTTGATCCTCCTGGACGCCGTCCAGGACCCGGTCACGGACTGGATTCGTGAGCGCGTACGCCCCTTCTACCTCCCGTAGCGCCGCTTAAGCTGTTCACGCGTTGACGACGGGCGGAAGAAGACACGAAGAGGGGTACCGGGTGAGTGCGTCAGGCACGGCCGCGGCCGGGCAGGTCGAGCACATGCTGCGCCAGGTGACTCCCGGGCGCTACGAGAGTTACGAGTCGCTGCTGCACGCCCTCGCCGAGGGCAGGCTGTGGATGCTGCTCTGGCAGGGGCAGCCGGGCTCACCGGAGGCCCAGTACGGCGGCATGGAGGTCGAGGGCCTCGGGTACGCGCCCTGCGTGACCTCGCCGCAGGAGCTGGCCGCCAGCGGCTGGAACCGGGGCTACGAGGTGGTCACCGGGCGGGACATCGCCCGCGCCCTCTACCCGGACCGCTGGGGGCTGTGGCTCAACCCGCACGCTCAGGGCGGCGGCCTCGGCGTGCCCTGGGCCGACCTGCGCCGGATCGCGACCGGGCTGGACCGGATGCCGGCCGGTCCGCTGCGGCTGTCCGAGCCCGCCATCGAGCTCCCGCAGTTCTACGGGCTGCTGACCCAGCACGCGCACCGCACGCCCGCCGTCCGGTCGCTGCGCCGGGCCTGGGTGCAGCCCGCGCTCGGGTCGCCGTACCTCGCGGTCGGGCTCGACCTGTACGACGCCTCCGCGCCCGCGCTGGAATCCGTACGGGAGATGATGCGCCAGTCGGTGGGCGTGGTCCCCGAGGGCGTTCCGGTGTGCACGGTCGCGCTGGCCGACGAGCACGACCCCGTCGCCATGTGGCTGCGCGCACAGACCCGTCCCTTCTACGACCGCGAGGGGCAGGCCCCGTCGTACTGACCGGACCCGGGCAGGGCCGGAACACCTCGCCCACCGCGTCCGCATAGGGAGACATCCGTCTCGAAGGCCGCACCCGACCCCATGGGTGCGGCCTTCGGCATATCCCGGAATGCGTCCAAGAACCATGCACGATATGGCAGTTGGGCCTGATGTCCGTTCCGGGCCGAACGGGCAGTGTTTCACCGCTCAACAGAGCTGGCGGTTCGGATAACGGAAGGTGTAGACGCAGATCACGGTTGCGCATCACATCCCCGGCAGGTCTGGCGGGCGCTCGAGCGCCCGATGAAGACTCCCCACCCAAGAGCCGGTCAGTCCTTCCGGACCCGGCTCGGTCCGTGCACTTCGCTTGTTGCTCCGCACAGCACCGCCCGCACTTCTGCACGCAATTCCCGCACTTCACACGCGTCCTGTGTATCCCACGCACTCCGAGCGCCACTCCGCACCAACGCCGCCACAGCGGCGGGCATGGGCCGGCCCACACGTCGGCCGAGAGGGGTCCCCACCACGATGACGGCACCACTGCATGACACGAGCGCGGAAACCCCCGCACCCGTGTCCGTAGCCGACGTCCCTGCCAAGGCCATCGAAGGCCGCTCGCCCGGCCGCATCGCCTGGATGCGGCTCAAGCGCGACAAGGTCGCGCTCACCGGCGGCGTGGTCGTGATCCTCCTGATCCTGGTGGCGGTCTTCGCGCCGCAGATCGTGAGCCTGCTGGGCCACCCGCCCAACGAGTTCCACGAGGAGCTGATCGACCCGGACCTGGGCACACCGCTCGGCTCGTTCGGCGGCATGAGCTCCGACTTCCTGCTGGGTGTCGAACCCACCAACGGGCGCGACGTGTTCAGCCGGATCGTCTACGGCGCCCGGATCTCGCTGGTCGTCGCCTTCCTGGCGGCCTTCGTGTCCGTCGTCCTCGGCAGCCTGCTCGGCGCCCTCGCCGGGTTCCTCGGCGGCTGGGTCGACGGAGTCATCAGCCGCGTGATGGACCTGCTGCTGGCCTTCCCGCAGCTGCTGTTCACCATCGCGCTGGTCTCCGTGGTCCCCAACTCCCTGTGGGGATTCGAGGGTTCGGGCGTCCGCATGGGCGTGCTGATCCTCGTGATCGGCTTCTTCGGATGGCCGTACATCGGCCGCATCGTCCGGGGCCAGACGATCTCCCTGCGCGAACGCGAGTACGTCGAGGCCGCGCGCAGCCTCGGTGCGGGCCGCGGCTACATCCTGATCAAGGAACTCCTGCCGAACCTGATCGCGCCGATCCTCGTCTACGCGACGCTGATCATTCCGACCAACATCCTGACGGAGGCGGCCCTCAGCTTCCTGGGAGCCGGCGTCAAGCCGCCCACCGCCTCGTGGGGAAAGATGCTGTCCGACGCCGTCCCCATCTACCAGGACGACCCCATGTACATGGTGGTCCCGGGTATCACGATCTTCATCACCGTCCTGGCGTTCAACCTCTTCGGGGACGGGCTGCGTGACGCGCTCGACCCCAAGGGCAGCTGAACCGCTTCTTCGATTCACCCACCTATGGAGGTTGGACAAACCGTGATCCGCAGAAAGCAGGCAATCGCGATCACCGCTGTGGTCGCTGCCCTGTCGCTGACCGCCGCGTGCGGTGGCAGTGACGCCAAGAAGGGCGACGACAAGGCCTCCGCGGGCTACAGCGGCGCTTCCGAGGCCGTGATCAACCCGTCCGAGGCCAAGGGCGGCGAGCTGAAGCTCTGGTCCCCCCAGGACGTCGACTACCTCGACCCGGCCCGCGCCTACTACGGCTTCGTGTGGAACATGCAGCGCCTCTACGTGCGCCAGCTGCTCGCGTACGACAGCAAGCCGGGCGAGGCGGGCACCAAGCTCGTCCCGGACCTCGCCGAGGCGCTGCCGGTCCTGAGCAACGACGGCAAGACCTACACGGTCAAGCTCAAGGACGGCGTGAAGTTCGAGGACGGTACGCCGGTCACCTCGAAGGACGTCAAGTACGGCATCGAGCGCGTCTTCGCGCAGGACGTGCTGTCCGGCGGTCCCACGTACCTGATCGACCTCCTCGACCAGGGCCAGAAGTACCCCGGCCCGTACAAGGACACCGACGCCGACAAGATGGGCCTGAAGTCGGTCCAGACGCCGGACGACAAGACGATCGTCTTCAACCTGGCGAGCGCCAACTCCGACTTCAGTTACCTGCTGGCCATGCCCTCCTCCTCGCCGGTCCCCAAGGGCCTGGACACGGGCGCCACGTACACCAACAAGCCGGTGTCCACGGGCCCGTACAAGGTCGAGAGCTTCACCGCGGGCAAGGGCGCCACCTTCGTCCGCAACGAGAACTGGGACCCGAAGACCGACCCGATCCGCAAGGGTCTGCCGGACAAGGTCTCCTTCACGGTGACCACCAACCCGGACGACATGGACCAGCGTCTGCTCTCCGGCGACATCGACCTCGCCGTCGACGGCACCGGTGTCCAGCAGGCCGCCAAGAACAAGATCCTCAAGGACCCGGCGCTCAAGAAGAACGCGGACAACCCCTTCACGGGCTACATCCGCTACTTCGTCTTCCCGCAGACGGTCGCGCCGTTCGACAACATCGAGTGCCGCAAGGCCGTCATCTACGCGGCCGACCCGAAGTCCCTGCAGACCGCCCGCGGCGGTCCGACCAGCGGTGACCTCGGCGCGAACATGCTGCCGCCCGGCGTCCCCGGCGCGGACAAGTCCTACGACCCGTACGGTCTGACCGGCGGCAAGCCGCAGGAGGCCAAGGCCAAGGAGGCCCTCAAGGCCTGCGGCAAGCCGGACGGCTTCGAGACCACCATCGCGGTCCGCAACAACCGCGCCCCCGAGGTGAAGACCGCCGAGTCGCTCCAGGCGGCGCTCGCCAAGGTCGGCATCAAGGCGACGATCGACCAGTACGACGGCAAGCTCTCCTCCTCCGTGATCGGTTCGCCCGAGAACGTGAAGAAGAAGAACTACGGCATCATCGTCATGGGCTGGGGCGCCGACTACAACTCCGGCGCGGGCTTCCTGCAGCCGCTGGTCGACGGATCGTTCATCGCCCAGAACGCCAACAACAACTTCTCGATGCTGGACGACCCCGAGGTCAACGGTCTCTTCGACAAGGCGGCCGCCGCGGCCTCGCCGACCGAGGCCGCGCCCTTCTACACGGACATCAACAAGAAGGTCATGGAGAAGGCGCTCTACCTGCCGATCAACTTCGACAAGGCGCTCGTCTACCACAACCCGCGTCTGACGAACGTCTACTTCAACGACTCGATGGGCAAGATCGACCTCGCCACCATCGGTGTCGCCAAGTAATCGCAGGCCAGCAAGCACGTAAGTAAGTGCCTTCACCGCACATGCGCTAGTCCGAAGGGCAGGTGAAGGCCGCAGGCGGTGGCCGCCGTCCCCACGAGGGACGGCGGCCACCCGCCCCGGGCGGCCGACTGCAGTGCTCGTCTACCTCATACGGCGTCTGTTCAATGTCGCCGCCACGCTGCTGGTGGTCTCCGTGGTCACCTTCGGCATCTTCTTCGCGGTCCCGAAGCTGACCGGCAGCGACCCCGCGCTCATGTACGCCGGCCGCGAGACCAACGAGACCGCCCTGGCGGGCATCCGCGTGAAGATGGGATTCGACAAGCCCATCTCCGAGCAGTACCTGCTCTTCCTCAAGGGCATCTTCGTCGGCCGGGACTACGACGGCGGCACGGACGTCACGCACTGCGCGGCTCCCTGCTTCGGCTACTCCTTCAAGACCGAGGCGCCCGTCTGGGAGACCATGCTCGACCGCATGCCGGTCACCCTCTCGCTCGCCCTCGGGGCGGCCGTGATCTGGGTGATCGCCGGCGTCGCCACCGGCGTGGTCTCGGCGCTCAAGCGCCGCACGGCCATCGACCGCACGGTCATGGTGGGTGCGCTCGCCGGTGTCTCCCTGCCGATCTTCTTCACCGGCATGGTGGCTCCCGCGATCTTCGTCTACAGCCTCGGCTGGCTGGAGGTCTCCAACTACAAACCCCTGACCGAGGATCCAGGAGCCTGGCTCAACAGCCTGATCCTTCCCTGGATCACCCTGGCCTTCCTCTTCGCCGCCACCTACGCCCGCATCACCCGCGCCACGATGCTGGAGGTCCTCGGCGAGGACTACATCCGTACGGCCCGCGCCAAGGGGCTCAAGGAGAGCGTGGTCATCCGCAAGCACGCCCTGCGCTCCACGCTCACCCCCATCGTCACCATGTTCGGCCTCGACCTCGGCGGACTCCTCGGCGGTGCGGTGCTCACCGAGACGACCTTCAACTTCCAGGGCCTGGGAACGGCCGCCGTGGCGGCGATCGGCGCCGGCGACCTCCCCGTGATCATGGGAGTCACCCTGCTCGCCGCGCTCTTCGTGGTGATGGCCAACCTGATCGTGGACCTGCTGTACGCCGTCATCGACCCGCGCGTGAGGCTGACGTGACCGAGAACCCCGCCTCTTCCCCCGGCACCGGCACCTCCGGCCGGCCCGCCTTCGTCCCCGAACAGGGCGGGCCGCGGGACGGCGCCTACCTGTCCGTGCGCGACCTCCGGGTGCACTTCCCCACCGACGACGGACTGGTCAAGTCCGTCGACGGGCTCTCCTTCGACCTGGAGCGCGGCAAGACGCTCGGGATCGTCGGCGAGTCCGGCTCCGGGAAGTCGGTGACCTCCCTGGCCATCATGGGCCTGCACCGCACCGGCAACGCGCGCAGCCGCCCGCACATCTCGGGCGAGGTGCTGCTCGACGGCGAGGACCTCGTCAGCGCCGACGCCGACCACGTGCGCACGCTCCGCGGCCGCAAGATGGCCATGGTCTTCCAGGACCCGCTGTCCGCGATGCACCCGTACTACTCGGTCGGCGCGCAGATCGTCGAGGCCTACCGGACCCACCAGGACGTCGACAGGAAGACGGCCCGCAAGCGGGCGGTCGAGATGCTCGACCGGGTGGGCATCCCGGAGCCCCACCGCCGCGTGGACGCGTACCCCCACGAGTTCTCCGGCGGCATGCGCCAGCGCGCGATGATCGCCATGGCGCTGGTCAACAACCCCGAGCTGCTCATCGCGGACGAGCCGACCACCGCCCTGGACGTCACCGTCCAGGCGCAGATCCTCGACCTGATCCGCGATCTGCAGAAGGAGTTCGGCTCCGCGGTCATCATGATCACGCACGATCTCGGCGTCGTCGCCGAGATGGCCGACGAGATCCTCGTGATGTACGGCGGCCGGTGCATCGAACGCGGCACCGCCGAGAAGGTCTTCTACGAGCCGAGGCACCCGTACACCTGGGGCCTGCTGGGCTCGATGCCCCGCATCGACCGCGACCAGACCGACCGCCTCATCCCGGTCAAGGGCTCGCCGCCCAGCCTCATCAACATCCCCAGCGGCTGCGCCTTCAACCCGCGCTGCCCGTACGCCGACGTCCCCAAGGGCGGCATCACCCGCACCCAGCGGCCCGAGCTGATCCAGGACGACAGCCGGCACTGGTCCGCCTGCCACATGTCGCAGGAGGAGCGGACCCGCATCTGGACCGAAGAGATTGCGCCGAAGCTGTGACCGAGATGAAGAAGACCGGCGCGCCGGAGGCCTCCGCGGAGGCCTCGGCGGAACCGCTGCTGAAGGTGACCGGGCTGGTCAAGCACTTCCCCATCAACAAGGGACTGCTGCGCCGGCAGGCCGGGGCCGTCAAGGCCGTGGACGGGATCGACTTCGACGTCCGGCGCGGTGAGACGCTGGGCGTCGTGGGCGAGTCCGGCTGCGGCAAGTCCACCATGGGCCGGCTGATCACGCGGCTGCTCGAACCGACCGGCGGGACCGTCGAGTTCGAGGGCAGGGACATCACCCACCTCGGGGTGGCGGGCATGCGGCCGCTGCGCCGGGACGTGCAGATGATCTTCCAGGACCCGTACGGCTCGCTGAACCCGCGGCACACCGTCGGCACCATCGTCGGAGCCCCCTTCAAACTCCAGGGGGTCTCCCCGGAGGGCGGGCTCAAGGCCGAGGTCCAGCGGCTGCTGGCGCTCGTGGGCCTCAACCCCGAGCACTTCAACCGCTACCCGCACGAGTTCTCCGGCGGCCAGCGCCAGCGCATCGGCATCGCCCGCGCCCTGGCCCTGAACCCGAAGCTGGTCGTCGCCGACGAGCCGGTCTCGGCGCTGGACGTGTCGATCCAGGCCCAGGTGGTCAACCTGCTGGACGACCTCCAGGAGGAGCTCGGCCTCACGTACGTGATCATCGCGCACGACCTGTCGGTCATCCGGCACGTCTCCGACCGCATCGCCGTGATGTACCTCGGCAAGATCGTGGAGCTGACCGACCGCAAGTCGCTGTACGAGAGCCCCATGCACCCCTACACCCGGGCCCTGCTGTCGGCGGTACCGGTGCCGGACCCGAGGAGGCGGGGCGCCAAGAGCGGGCGCATCCTGCTCAAGGGCGACGTGCCGTCGCCGATCTCGCCGCCGAGCGGCTGCCGCTTCCACACGCGGTGCTGGAAGGCGACGCAGATCTGCACCACGCAGGAACCGCCGATGCTGGCGCTGAAGACGGGCCACCAGGTGGCCTGCCACCACCCGGAGAACGCCCCGGACCAGGCCCCGGGCGACCAGCCCCTGCCGGGCGCGGCGGAAGCGGTGGCCCTGGTGACCGACTGACGCCCCACCCCCGGCGGGCCCGGATCCGCACACCGCCCCTCAGGCCCTGCCACCGGCCGCCCCAGCCGTGCCCCCGGCGGCTCCGGCCGTGCCGAGGCCTCGGCCCCGCCGGGCAGCGCCCGACCCGGCAGAAGGTGGCACCGGCCCGCGGCGGGTAGCTCCCGTCCCTGCTGGGCTGCGCGGGCCCTTGCCGCGGGGGCGGTTCCGGCCACGGGGGTGGCTCCGGCCAGCCGCAGGTAGGTCCCGTCCTTGCTGGGCCGCGCGGGTCCTTGTCGTGGCTCCGGCTCCTGCCACGGGGGCGGCTGCCGCCCGCGGCGGGTAGCTCCCGTCCCTGCTGGGCGGCGCGGGCCCGTCCGTGGCTCCGGCTCCTGCCACGGGGGCGGCTCCGGCCCCGCGAGGGCCATTTTCAGCCCCGCCGGCGTTTGAGGCGCGGGGTCCGGGGCGGAGCCCCGGGGGCCGGCGAAGCCGGTCCTCCCGCCGCAGCCCGGCCCGGCGACGGTTCCGGCCCGCCGGGGCACGAGCCGAGGGGTCCCGGGACGGAGCCACCGGCCCGGCGACGGTTCCGGCCCGCCGGGGTCCGAGCCGCGGAGGCCCCGGGCGGAGCCACCGGCCCGTGCCCCGGCGTGCGCGCCAGGCCCTGCCGCCGGGCGACAATGACCCGGTGCTCCACGATCTCTTCCCGCCCGGGATCCAGCATGCCCTGGACCTCGCCGGCATCTTCGTCTTCGCCACGGCCGGCGCCCTGCTCGCCGTCCGCAAGAACTTCGACGTCTTCGGCATCGCCGTCCTCGCCCTCGTCACGGCGCTCGGCGGCGGCCTCTTCCGCGACCTGGTCATCGGCGCCGTCCCGCCGGCCGCCTTCGGCGAGCTCAGCTTCTTCGTCACCCCGCTGATCGCCGCCGCCCTGGTCTTCTTCCTGCACCCCGAGGTCCAGCGGATCAACCGCGCCATCAACGTCTTCGACGCGGCCGGACTCGCGCTGTTCTGCGTGACCGGCACCACCAAGGCCTACGAGTACGGCCTCGGCCTCACCGCCTCCGCGGCGCTCGGCCTGGCCACGGCCGTCGGCGGCGGCGTCCTGCGCGACGTGCTCGTCAACGAGGTGCCCTCGCTGCTGCGCGACCGCGAGATGTACGCGGTGCCCGCCACGGTCGGCGCGGCGATGGTCGCCGTCTCCATCGGCCTGGACTGCCTCAACGCCTTCACCACCGGCCTCGCGATCGTGACCACGTTCGTCCTGCGCATCCTCGCCATGCGCTACCACTGGCGCGCGCCGCTGGCCTGGAACCGCCGCTCCGCCGTGGCCGAAGAGCCCTAGAAAAGAAAGCTACCGCTTAGTAGTAAGCCGGTGTACCGTCGTTTTCATGGCATACGCAGCGGCCCAGGCATCCATCGGCGACAGCGAGTTCGACCGCGACACCACCATCGTCCCGCGCGCGGACGAGCCCGGGGTGTACGACGCCGAACTCTCCGCGGGGTGGACGATCATCACCGCCGTCAACGGCGGATATCTGCTCGCCCTGGTCGGCCGGGCCCTGTCGGCGGCCCTGCCGCACCCGGACCCCTTCACCGTCTCCGCGCACTACCTCACCTCCTCCGTCCCCGGCCCCGCCGTGATCCGCACGCAGGTGGTCCGCACCGGCCGCACCCTCTCCACCGGGCAGGCCTCGCTCTTCCAGTACGACGAGAGCGGCGCCGAGATCGAGCGCATCCGCGTCCTCGCCTCCTACGGCGACCTCGCGGCCCTGCCCGACGACGTGCGCACGGTCGCGGTGCCGCCCGCCATGCCCGCCTACGAGGACTGCCTCGGCGCCGAGGCCGGCCCGGCCCCGATCCCCGGCAGCTCCGCCATCGTGGACCGGCTCCGGCTGCGCCTGGACCCGGCGACCGCGGGCTGGGCCGTCGGCGCGCCCTCGGGCAAGGGGGAGATGCGCGCCTGGTTCGAGCTGGCCGACGGCCGCGACGCCGACCCGCTGTCCATGCTGCTGGCGGTGGACGCCCTGCCGCCCACCGCCTTCGACCTGGGCCTGATCGGCTGGGCGCCGACCGTGGAGCTCACCACCCACATCCGCCGCCGCCCCGCCCCGGGCCCGCTGCGGGTCTCCATCACCACCCGCAACCTGGCCGGCGGTTTCCTGGAGGAGGACGCCGAGGTCTGGGACTCCGCGGACCGGCTGGTCGCCCAGTCCCGCCAGCTGGCCCGCGCACCCCGGCAGGGCTGACCGGGCGCGCGGCCCCGGCAGCGCCGGGCCGCGCCCCGGCGCGGGCGCCCGCGGAACCGGCGGGTTCCGGCGTACCGCGGACATCCGCCGCCCGGCGGGCTCGTAGAATCGGGGGATCATGGCCTACCTCGACCACGCCGCGACCACGCCCATGCTGCCGGAGGCCGCCGCGGCGATGACCGCGCAGTTCGCCGCCACGGGAAACGCGTCCTCCCTGCACGCTGCCGGCCGCCGGGCCCGCCGTACCGTCGAGGAGGCCCGCGAGGCCTTCGCCGAGGCGATCGGCGCGCGCCCGAGCGAGGTGGTCTTCACCGCCGGCGGCACGGAGGCCGACAACCTCGCCGTCAAGGGCCTGTACTGGGCCCGCCGCGACGCCGATCCCCGGCGCACCCGGGTCCTCGCCAGCCCGGTGGAGCACCACGCCGTCCTCGACGCCGTCCACTGGCTCGCCGAGCACGAGGGCGCGCAGGTCGAGTACCTGCCCGTGGACCGCTACGGGCGCGTGCACCCCGACACCTTCCGTGCGGCCGTCGAACGCGCCCCCGACACCGTGGCCCTGGCCACCGTCATGTGGGCCAACAACGAGATCGGCACCGTCATGCCGGTCCGCGAACTGGCCTCCGCCGCCCGCGAGTACGGGATCCCGCTGCACTCCGACGCCGTCCAGGCCTTCGGGCAGCTCGACGTCCGCTTCGAGGACAGCGGCCTCGCGGCCATGACCGTCAGCGGCCACAAGATCGGCGGCCCCTACGGCATCGGCGCCCTGCTCCTCGGCCGGGACCAGAGCCCCGTACCCGTCCTGCACGGCGGCGGCCAGGAGCGGCACGTCCGCTCCGGCACCCTCGACGTGCCCGCCGTCGCCTCCTTCGCGGTGGCAGCCGTCCTCGCCGCCGAGCGGCGGGAGCGCTTCGCCGCCGAGGTCGGAGCCCTGCGGGACGAGCTGATCGCCGCCGTCCGCGCGGCCGTGCCGGACGCCGTCCTCGGCGGGGACCCCGACGACCGCCTCCCCGCCAACGCCCACTTCAGCTTCCCCGGCTGCGAAGGCGACTCCCTGCTGCTCCTGCTCGACGCCCAGGGCATCGAATGCTCCACCGGATCGGCCTGCACGGCGGGCGTCGCCCAGCCGAGCCACGTCCTGCTCGCCACCGGGACCGACCCGCAGCTGGCCCGCGGCACCCTGCGCTTCTCGCTCGGCCACACCTCCACCGGGGAGGACGTGGCAGCGCTGGCCGCCGCCATCGGCCCCGCCGTGGAACGCGCCCGCACGGCCGGGCTCAGCTAGGCCCTGCCGTCACAGTGGCGCCGGTCAGGCCCGGGTTCGCCGATCAGGCCGCCCCGGCCCGCAGTTCCTCGCCGACCAGGCGGACATAGCGGTCCCAGTCCCAGTGGCGGCCCGGGTCCGTGTGGTCGGCGCCCGGCACCTCCGAGTGGCCGACGAGGTGGGTGCGGTCCGCCGGTATGCGGTACCTCCGGCAGATGTCGGCCGCCAGCCGCGCCGAAGCCGCGTACATCGCGTCCGTGAAGTCGCGGGGGCGGTCGACGAAGCCCACGTGCTCGATGCCGATGCTGCGCTCGTTCATCGAGCGGTTCCCCGCGTGGAAGGCGACGTCCAGCTCGCGCACCATCTGCTCGATGTGCCCGTCCTGGCGCACTATGTAGTGCGCCGACGCCTTGTGCCACGGGTTCCTGAAGGCGTCCACCGAGGATTCGAAGCCGCCCTGTGTGACATGCACGACGATCCGGTCCACCCGGTAGTCGTCCGGCCGGTCCGCCAGCCGCCAGTTCGCCGGGGAGGCCGCCGTCCAGCTCGCCCCCGCGTGGTCGAGCTCACCCTCCTTGCGCGGCTTGGCCACCCCCGGCAGCAGCCACCAGGCCCGCGCGATCTCCTCCCGGCCGGCGACGGCAGCCACCGTGAGAACCCCCAGCCCCCCGAACAGCACGGCCCTACGGGTCCTGCCGCGGCCCGCCTCGGCCTTCTCGCCCTTGATCCCCATGTGATCCACCCCCTTGCACCCGATAACGCGCTGTGACCCCGCGCGGTTCCCCGTACTCTGGACGGTGCTATGACTGAGAACCTGCCGCGCACCGCCCGCCCCCTTCGCGTCCTGGCCGCCATGTCCGGCGGCGTGGACTCCGCCGTCGCCGCCGCCCGCGCGGTCGAAGCCGGGCACGACGTGACCGGCGTCCACCTCGCGCTGTCCGCGAACCCGCAGTCCTTCCGGACCGGCGCCCGCGGCTGCTGCACCATCGAGGACTCCCGCGACGCCCGCCGCGCCGCCGACGTCATCGGCATCCCCTTCTACGTCTGGGACCTCGCCGAGCGTTTCCGCGAGGACGTCGTGGAGGACTTCGTCGCGGAGTACGAGGCCGGGCGCACCCCCAACCCCTGCCTGCGCTGCAACGAGAAGATCAAGTTCGCGGCGCTGCTGGACAAGGCCCTCGCCCTCGGCTTCGACGCCGTCTGCACCGGCCACTACGCCACCGTCGTACTGAACGAGGACGGCACCCGCGAACTGCACCGCGCCTCCGACATGGCCAAGGACCAGTCGTACGTCCTCGGCGTCCTCGACGAGAAGCAGCTCGCCCACGCGCTCTTCCCGCTGGGCGACACCCTCACCACCAAGGACGAGATCCGCGCCGAGGCCGAGGAGCGGGGCCTGGCCGTCGCGAAGAAGCCCGACAGTCACGACATCTGCTTCATCGCCGACGGTGACACCCAGGGCTTCCTCGCGAACCGCCTCGGCAAGGCCGAGGGCGACATCGTCGACGAGTCCGGCGAGAAGGTCGGCACCCACGAGGGCGCCTTCGGCTTCACCATCGGCCAGCGCAAGGGCCTGCGGATCGGCCACCCCGCCGCCGACGGGAAGCCGCGCTACGTCCTCGACATCTCCCCGGTGAACAACACCGTCACCGTCGGCCCCGTCGAGGCCCTGGACGTCACCGCGCTGACCGCGATCCGCCCCCGCTGGTGCGGCTCCACGGCCGCCGCCCCGGGCACCTACACCGCCCAGCTGCGCGCCCACGGCGGCGAGACCGAGGTCTTCGCGGAGGTCGTGGACGGCGAGCTGCGGGTCTCCTTCACCGAACCGGTCCGCGGCGTGGCCCCCGGCCAGGCGATCGTCCTCTACGACGGCACCCGCGTCGTCGGCTCCGCCACCATCGCGACGACCACCCGGTCGGGCGCCACCGCCTCCACCTAGGCGGCCGGGGCCGCCGGGACCACCGTCAGGACGATCTTGCCGGTGGTCCGGCCCCGCTCGCCGATCTCGTGCGCCTTCGCGGCCTGGGCCAGCGGCAGCACGGTGTCGACGAGCGGCTTCAGCAGGCCCTGCTCGACCAGGGCCGCGATCTCCTCCAGGCCCTTCAGGTCCGGCTCCACGAGGACCCAGGCGGCCCGCACGCCCTGCGGGTCGGCCGGGAGGCCGTCCGGGCCGGGCAGGGTCACCAGGTGACCGCCCGGCTTCAGCACCTTCAGCGAGCGCTGGGCGTAGTCCCCGCCGATGGCGTCGATCACGACGTCCACGTCCGTGACGGCGTCCTCGAAGTCCGTGGTGCGGTAGTCGATCACCTCGTCGGCGCCGAGGCCGCGCAGCAGGTCGTGCTTGCCCGCGCTCGCGGTGCCGATCACGTACGCGCCCCGGGCCTTGGCGATCTGCACGGCCAGGTGACCGACGCCGCCGGCCGCGGCGTGCACCAGCACGCGCTGCCCGGCCGAGACCCCGGCGGTGTCCACCAGCGCCTGCCAGGCGGTCAGCGCCGCCAGCGGCAGCGCGGCGGCCTCCACGTGGTCCAGTGAGGCGGGCTTGCGGGCGAAGTGCCGGGCGGGAGCGGTCACGTACTCGGCGTAGGCACCGGCCTGCTCCGGGAACCGCGGCATCCCGTAGACCTCGTCGCCCACCCGGTGGAGGGTCACGCCCGGTCCGACGGCCTCGACCGTGCCCGAGACGTCCCAGCCGACCTGGGGGACGGGACCCCAGGGGATCAGGGCGCCGCTCGCGCGGGTCTTCCAGTCCACCGGGTTCACGCCGGCGGCGTGGACCCGTACCAGGATCTCGCCCATACCCGGCTCCGGCCGGTCCAGCTCGGTCTCGGTCAGTACCTCGGGCCCGCCCCACTGGCTGACGACGACGGCGCGCATGTGTTTCTCCTCGGATGAGTGTGTCCGGTGCTGCTGTGACACCAGCTTCGCTACCGGACCCCGGCCGTGGTGTTGGCCGTACGGCCACCATGTGTCAGGATCTGGCCATGCATCGCATCGCCGTACTCGCCCTCGAAGGCGTCCCCCCGTTCGAGCTGGGGATCCCTTCCCGGGTCTTCGGAAACGCCCTGGACGAGGCCGGCCGGCCGCTCTACGAGCTGACCGTCTGCACCGCCGACGGCCGGCCCGTGACCAGCGACGCGGGCTTCACCGTCGGCGTCT
The DNA here is from genome assembly GCF_042716875.1 of Streptomyces sp. NPDC058646. Lineage (NCBI taxonomy): Bacteria > Bacillati > Actinomycetota > Actinomycetes > Kitasatosporales > Streptomycetaceae > Streptomyces > Streptomyces sp. NPDC058646. Next base: position 185,200 of record NZ_JBHXRK010000012.1, read on the forward strand.
CGGCGGGCCCCGAGGCCCTCGCCGCGGCCGACACCGTGATCATCACGCCCACGCACGCCATGGACGAGCTGGCGCAGGGCGCACCCCTGCCGCAGCCGCTGGCCGACGCCCTCGCCGCCATCCGGCCGGGCACCCGGCTGGTCTCCCTCTGCACCGGCTCCTACGTGCTCGCCGCCGCCGGCCTGCTCGACGGCCGCCCCGCCACCACGCACTGGCTGCACGCGCCGGTCTTCCAGCGGGGGTTCCCGCGGGTCCGCCTCGACGAGGAGGTCCTCTTCGTCGACGACGGGGACATCCTCACCTCCGCGGGCGTGGCGGCCGGCGTCGACCTCTGCCTCTACATGATCCGCCAGGACCACGGCACGGCCGTCGCCAACCGCGCGGCACGGCTGTGCGTCGTACCGCCCTGGCGCGACGGCGGACAGGCCCAGTACATCGACCGGCCCGTGCCCGAGCCCACCGTGGCCACCACCACCGCCACCCGGGCCTGGGCCCTGGAGCGCCTCGGCGAGCCGGTCACCCTCGCCGAGCTCGCCGCGCACGCCCGGATGAGCCTGCGCACCTTCACCCGGCGCTTCCGCGACGAGGTCGGCATGACCCCGGTGCAGTGGCTCACGGCCCAACGCCTCGAAGTGGCCCGCCACTTGCTGGAGTCCAGCGACCTGCCGGTCGATCTCGTCGCCCACCGCTCCGGGTTCGGCTCCGCCAACTCCCTGCGCCAGCACATGCGGACGTCCCTCGGGATCTCCCCGATCGCCTACCGCCGCACCTTCCAGCCGCACGCCCCCGCCGACACCCCGGCATGACCTCCGGGGTGACCGCCCCGCCCCGGCCCCTCCGGCAGGATGGGGCCCACGGCCCGGAACGCCGGGCCGGCCGACAGGGGAGAACGCCATGACCGCGTACGCCATCGCCCACATACGGCCCGAGACCATGAACGAGGACATCCTCCGCTACATCGAGGAGATCCAGGCGACCATGGAGCCCTTCGGCGGCCGCTTCCTCGTCCACGGCGCCGAGGTCGAGGTCCTGGAGGGACCCTTCCCCGGCACCGTCGTCATGATCGGCTTCCCGGACGTCGAGCGGGCCCGCGCCTGGTACGCCTCGCCCGCCTACCAGGAGATCATCCCGCTGCGCACCGACCACATCGCCGGCACCGTCGTCCTCGTCGAGGGCGTCCCCGCCGACTACGACGCCGCGCAGACGGCCGCCCGCCTGCGCGCAGCAGCGGGCCTCTGACGGAACCCGCCGTCCCCGCCCCCACGTGGTGGCGGGCCACGGGTCCGGCCACCCCCGGCGCACGGCGGGCCGGAGCCGCCCGGGCCGCCGTACCGCGAGGCAGCCGGAGCCCGACGGGGTGCGAGCATGGGGGTTATGCCTACTCACCTGATCACCGGTGCCGGATCCGGCATCGGCGCCGCCGTCGCGACCCGGCTGCACGCCCGCGGCGACGACCTCGTCCTCCTCGCCCGCGACGCAGCCCGCGGCAAGCAGCTCGTCGAGCGGTACCCCGGCGCGGGGGTCCTCGTCGGCGACCTCGCCGACCCCGACCGGCTCTCGTGGGCCTTCTCCAAGCAGGCCGTCCCCGAGCGGATCGACTCCCTGCTGCACATCGCCGGGATCGTGGACCTCGGACCCGTCGGCGAGCTGCGGCCCAAGACCTGGCACCAGCAGCTCAACGTGAACCTCATCGCCCCGGCCGAGGTCACCCGGCTGCTGCTGCCCACCCTGCGGGCCTCGCACGCCACCGTCGTCTTCGTCAACTCCGGCGCCGGCCTGCACGCCCACGCCGACTGGAGCGTGTACGCCGCCTCCAAGCACGGCCTCAAGGCCCTCGCCGACTCCCTGCGGGAGGAGGAGAAGGCCAACGGGATCCGCGTGACCTCCGTGTACCCGGGCCGCACCGCCAGCCCCATGCAGGCCAAGGTGCACTCCCAGGAGGGCAAGGAGTACGACCCCGCCGCCTGGATCGACCCCGAGTCCGTGGCGACCACCGTCGTCATGGCCGTGGACCTGCCCCGCGACGCCGAGGTCAACGACCTGACGGTGAGGCCCGGCCGATGAGCGGCGCCACCGGCATCGGCTCGCTGCCCGGCGGGGACGCCCGCGAGGCGGCCAAGACCGTGACGGGGTCCTTCGAGGAGTTCCCGTACCTCGCCGAGCTGCCCGCCCGCGGGCCCGGCGCGGACATGATCGGGCGCTCCCTCGGCCTGCTCGTCGAGATGTACGCGCACGTCGAGCCCAGCGGCTGGCGGATCAGCGACCGGCCCGGACGGGACACCCGCAGGGCCCGTTCCTGGCTCGGCGAGGACCTCGACGCCCTGGAGGAGTTCACCCAGGGCTACACCGGCCGCCTCAAGGTCCAGGCCGTCGGGCCCTGGACGCTCGCCGCCGCCCTGGAGCTGCACGGCGGGGAGGCGGTGCTCCAGGACCCCGGAGCCTGCCGCGACCTGGCCGGATCGCTCGCCGAGGGCCTGCGCGGCCACCTGGCCGACGTCCGCAAGCGGATCCCGGGCGCCGAGATCGTGCTCCAGTTCGACGAGCCGTCCCTGACCTCCGTCCTGCTGGGCCGCGTCCGGTCCGCGAGCGGCTACCGCACCTACCGCGCCGTGGACCGGCAGGTGGTGGAGGGCACCCTCCGCGAGCTCTTCGCCGTCCACGACGGGGAGGTCGTCGTCCACTCCTGCGCCCCCGAGGTCCCCTTCGGGCTGCTGCGGCGGGCCGGGGCGACGGGCGTGTCGTTCGATTTCTCCTTGCTCACCGAGCGCGAGGACGACGCCCTGGGCGAGGCGGTCGAAGGCGGCACGAAACTCTTCGCCGGAGTGGTGCCCGGCACCGACGGCCCGTTGTCGGACCCTGCCGGTAGCGTCATGGGTGTCAGGAAGCTCTGGCGCAGGCTGGGGCTGGCCCCGGGGACTCTCGCGGAGTCCGTCGTGGTCACCCCGTCGTGCGGTCTGGCGGGTGCCTCGCCCGCCTACGCCCGCGCGGTGCAGGCGCACTGCGTCAGGGCGGCGAGGTCGCTCGCCGACAACCCTGAGTGACGGTCGAGACGGGCCACGGGAGGACACGGCATGGCAGCCGAACAGCAGGACACGGCAGTACCGACGGCAGTGCGTGAGCAGCACGCACTGCTGGCCGAACAGGTCGAGGAGCACCGCTTCCGGTACTACGTGAACGACCAGCCGGTCGTCAGCGACGCCGAGTTCGACACGCTGCTGCGCTCGCTGGAGGCGCTGGAGGAGCAGTACCCGGAGCTGCGCACGCCCGAATCGCCCACCCAGAAGGTGGCCGGGGCGTACCAGACGGACTTCGCCTCCGTCGAGCACCGGGAGCGCATGCTCTCCCTCGACAACGCCTTCGACGACGAGGAACTGGCCGCCTGGGCCGAGCGGGTGGCCCGCGACGTCAACACCTCGGACTACCACTACCTGTGCGAGCTGAAGGTCGACGGCCTCGCCGTGAACCTCACCTACGAGAACGGCCGCCTCACCCGCGCCGCGACCCGCGGCGACGGCCGCACCGGCGAGGACATCACGCCCAACGTCCGCACCATCGCGGAGATCCCGGACCGGCTCAAGGGGGACAGGATCCCGGCCCTGGTCGAGATCCGCGGCGAGGTCTTCTTCCCGATGGAGAAGTTCGAGGAGCTCAACGCCCGGCTGGTGGAGGCGGAGGGCAAGCCCTTCGCCAATCCGCGCAACGCGGCGGCCGGTTCGCTGCGCCAGAAGGACCCCAAGGTCACCGCCGGCCGGCCGCTGCACATGGTCGTGCACGGCATCGGCGCGCGCGAGGGCTTCGAGATCGAGCGCCAGTCGCAGGCGTACGAGCTGCTGCGCGAGTGGGGCCTGCCCACCGCCCGGCACAACGCGGTGGTGTCCACCCTCGCGGAGGTCCGCGGGTTCATCGAGCGCTTCGGCGTCCAGCGGCACTCGGTGGAGCACGAGATCGACGGCGTGGTCGTCAAGCTCGACGAGATCGCCCTCCAGGGCCGCCTCGGCTCCACCGCGCGCGCCCCGCGCTGGGCGATCGCCTGGAAGTACGCCCCCGAAGAGGTCAACAGCAAGCTGATCGACATCAAGGTCGGCGTCGGCCGCACCGGCCGCGTGACCCCGTTCGCGCAGGTGGAGCCGGTCCGCGTGGCCGGCTCCGAGGTGGAGTTCGCGACCCTGCACAACCAGGAGGTCGTCAAGGCCAAGGGCGTGCTCATCGGGGACACCGTCGTGCTGCGCAAGGCCGGGGACGTCATCCCCGAGATCCTGGGGCCGGTCGTGGACCTGCGGGACGGCAGCGAGCGGGAGTTCGTGATGCCCACCGCCTGCCCCGCGTGCGGGACGGAGCTGCGGCCGATGAAGGAGGGGGACATCGACGTCCGGTGCCCCAACGCGCAGACCTGCCCCGCCCAGCTGCGCGAGCGGCTGTTCTACCTCGGCGGCCGGCAGAGCCTGGACATCGAGAACTTCGGCATGGTGGCGGCCGCCGCACTGACCGCGCCGCTGGAGCCGGCCGAGCCGCCGCTGCTGGACGAGGGGGACCTCTTCGGACTGACCATCGAGCAGCTGCTGCCCATCAAGGCGTACGTCCTGGACCAGGACAGCGGGCTGCCCAAGCGCGACCCGAAGACCGGCGAGGAGAAGATCGTCACGGTTTTCGCCAACCAGAAGGGCGAGCCGAAGAAGAACGCCCTGGCGATGCTGGAGAACATCGCGGCCGCGAAGGAGCGCCCGCTCGCCCGCGTCATCAACGGCCTGTCGATCCGTCATGTGGGGCCCGTCGCCGCGGAGGCGCTGGCGCGCGAGTTCCGGTCGATCGCGCGCATCCAGCAGGCCACCGAGGAGGAGCTGACGGCCACCGACGGGGTGGGCGCGATCATCGCCGCCTCCCTCAAGGAGTGGTTCGCCGTCGACTGGCACCAGGAGATCCTGCGCAAGTGGCGGGAGGCCGGCGTCCGGATGGAGGAGGAAGGTTCCGCCGAGGAGCAGGGGCCGCGGCCGCTGGCCGGGCTGACCGTCGTCGTCACCGGCACCCTGCAGAGCCACACCCGGGACGGGGCCAAGGAGGCCCTGCAGAGCCGTGGCGCCAAGGTCACCGGCTCCGTGTCGAAGAAGACCTCGTTCGTCGTCGTGGGCGACAACCCGGGCTCGAAGTACGACAAGGCGGTGCAGCTGAAGCTCGCCGTCCTCGACGACGCCGGCTTCGCCGTGCTGCTCGAACAGGGACCGGACGCGGCGCGCGAGGTCGCGCTCCCGGTGGACGGCGACGCCGGAGCGCAGTAGTACCCCACAAGGGGGCCGTCCCCAAGGAGCAGCGCGGCCGAACGGATGCGTGGCGTGCGGCCGTCCGGGCGGGCGCACGCCAGGCGCGATGGCCGGTGGTAAACGGCTGGTACAAGCCTGGTCGCAGGGCGGTGACCTGTCGGATCATCGGAAGGGTGACAGGGGGGCCCGCGTCCGAACTCACCTGTTCGGCGGATACCGTACTGATGAGGATGGCTGGGTCGTATTCGGGCAACCGCCGCCGACCGCTGCCCCTGGGAGCCTCTCGCGTCCTACTGTTGAGGGGTGCGCCCGTCGTGCACGGCTGCGGGGTGCGATTCCAGCCGTGATGGCATGACACCGGGGCCATCGCGTGACATCGGCATCGCCGGCTCTGAGAGGGACGGGCATGAAACCCACCGAAAGCGCCGACCCGCCACCTGAGTTCGGCGGGGACCTCCCGTCCCTGCGGGCGGGCCGGTTCGACTTCCTGGGTGCCAGGACGCCGGAGACGCGCCCGCTCGACACCTGCGCGGGCGGGCCGAAGCGGCCCACCGCGCTGCCCGTCGCCGTCGTGGGCCTCTCCGTCCTGGTGCTCGCGGGCGGCATCGTGTCCGCACTGACCAGCCATCAGGCCCTGTTCCCCGGGGGCGCGGTGGGCTGGGCCCTGGCCCTCCTCACCGGGGTCATCGTCGGCCACCTGGTCGCGCTCGGCCGCGACCGCTGGTGGGGCGGCACCGGATCGGGTGCGGCCCTCACCCTCGGCGTCCTGCTCCTCTACGGGTGGGTGCCGGCGGGACTCGTCTCGCTGGCGGTGGTCTCCCTGGTCGGGGCCGCACGCCGGCACCGCTGGCGGCAAGGGCTGCTGCACGGCTCCGTCGACATCCTCGGCATCGGCGCGGGGGCCCTCGTCCTCGCCGCCTTCGGCGAGTCGCCGACCGTGGAGCAGCCGTGGGCGCCCACCACCTGGGGGCTGGAGGCCGCCCCCGAGATCGTCCTGGTGGCCGTCGCCTACCTCCTCGTGACGCGGGCCCTGCTGTGGCTGGCGCTCTCCCCGCGGGCCGGAGGCCTGCCCACCGCCGCCCGTACGGCCCTGCTCCGCCAGGCCCTGGTGGCCGTCGCCCTGCTCGGCATCGCCCCACTGATCTGCGTGGTCGCCGTGACGCAGCCGGTGCTGCTGCCGCTGTTCGCCGTACCGCTGATCGCGCTGGACTCCACCCTGTGGATCGCCCGCGCCCGCGCCGAGGAGCAGCTGCGGGATCCGCTGACCGGGCTGCCGAACCGGCAGTGGCTGCTGGAGCGGGCCTGGAGCGCGCTGGACGAGGCTGAACGTTCGGGCACCCGGTCGGCTCTCGTGCTGATCGACCTGGACCGGTTCCGGGCGGTCAACGACACCCTCGGCCACCTCGCGGGCGACCGGCTGCTCCTCCAGATCGCCGACCGGCTGCGCCAGGCCCTGCCCGAGGACGCGGAGGCGGCCCGGCTCGGCGGAGACGAGTTCGCCGTCCTGCTCCCCGTCGCCGACTCCACCACCAGCGCCCAGCGGGTCGCCCGCCACCTGGTCGCCGAACTCAGCTCCCCCCTGGACCTGGACGGCCTCACCCTCGTCCTGGAGGCCAGCGCGGGCCTGGCCGTCTTCCCCGACCACGCCCTCGACGCCGAGGGGCTGCTGCGCCGGGCCGACGTGGCGATGTACCAGGCGAAGCGCGACCGCACGGGCGTCGAGGTGTACGAGTCCAAGCGGGACAGCAACACCCCCGACCGGCTCGGCCTCCTCGGCGACCTCCGCCGGGCCCTGGACGCCGGGGAAGTGGAACTCCACTACCAGCCGAAGGTCCGCTTCGACGGACAGGTGGCCGGCTTGGAAGCACTGGTCCGCTGGGTGCATCCGGAACGCGGCCGGGTGTCGCCCGACGAGTTCATCGCGATCGCCGAGACCTCCGGACTGATGCCGCACCTGACGGAGTACGTCCTGGAGACGGCCCTCGCCCAGGTGGCCCGCTGGCGCGCCCAGGGCCTGAAGGTCCCGGTCGCCGTCAACGTGTCGCCGCGCGACGTCCACACCCCGGGCTTCGCGGGGGCGGTGGCCGCGCGGCTGGCCCGGCACGGGGTCCCGGCGAGCGGGCTCCAGCTGGAGATAACGGAACACGTACTCCTGGAGGACCCCCAGCGGGCGGCGGACACCATGGCCGGGCTCACCGGCCACGGCGTGAAGATGTCCCTGGACGACTTCGGCACGGGCTACTCCTCGCTCGTCCACCTGCGCCGCCTGCCGGTCAGCGAGCTGAAGATCGACCGGTCCTTCGTGGGGCGGCTGGCCGTCGACGCGCAGGACGCGGAGATCGTCCGCTGCACGGTGGACCTGGCGCATTCGCTGGGCCTGCTGGTCGTGGCGGAGGGCGTCGAGGACGACGAGACGTGGGAACGGCTGCGGGACCTGGGCTGCGACGCGGTGCAGGGGTGGCTGGTCGCCGCCGCGATGCCGCCGCAGGAGGCCACGGCCTGGCTGCTGGCCCGCGGCGAGCGCGGCTGGCGCCGCCCGGCGGACATCTCGGCCGAGCTGGCCGCCGCCGAGGCCGACGCCGGCTGACAACGCGGGGTGTGCAGGCGCGGCGCCGCTGCCGGGGCGCGGGGGCTCCGCGCAGGGGGTCCGCGTCACCCCCGTACGGGCGTCCGCGCGGCGGCCCCGGCAAACGGTTTCGTGGTGAGCGGGCCCCGCCCCATAGGATTGGCCCCGAAACCCATACACGCTCACCACCCCCAGAGGATCGCTGCATGCCTGGCATCACGCGCGAGGAGGTCGCCCACCTCGCTCGGCTGGCACGTCTGGAGCTCAAGGCCGAAGAGCTGGACCACTTCGCCGGACAGCTCGACGACATCATCGGCGCGGTCGCCCGCGTTTCCGAGGTCGCCGACCAAGACGTCCCGCCGACCTCCCACCCGCTGCCGCTGACGAACGTCATGCGCGCGGACGAGGTCCGTCCCTCGCTCACCCCCGAGCAGGCGCTCTCCGGCGCTCCCGCCCAGGAGCAGCAGCGTTTCAAGGTGCCGCAGATCCTGGGGGAGGACTAACAACATGACCGAGATCATCAAGCTCACGGCCGCCCAGACCGCCGAGAAGATCGCCTCCGGCGAACTCACGGCCGTCGAGGTCACCGAGGCCCACCTGGCCCGCATCGACGCGACCGACGAGAAGGTCCACGCCTTCCTGCACGTCGACCGCGACGGCGCGCTCGCCCAGGCCCGTGCCGTCGACGCCAAGCGCGCGGCCGGCGAGAAGCTCGGCCCGCTGGCCGGCGTGCCCCTCGCCCTCAAGGACATCTTCACCACCGTCGGGGTCCCGACCACCGTCGGTTCGAAGATCCTCGAAGGCTGGATCCCGCCCTACGACGCCACCCTGACGCGCAAGCTCAAGGAAGCCGACGTCGTCATCCTCGGCAAGACCAACATGGACGAGTTCGCCATGGGGTCCTCCACCGAGAACAGCGCCTACGGGCCCACCGGCAACCCCTGGGACCTCACCCGGATCCCCGGCGGCTCCGGCGGCGGCTCCGCGGCGGCCCTCGCCGCGTACCAGGCGCCCCTCGCCATCGGCACGGACACCGGCGGTTCCATCCGCCAGCCCGCCGCCGTCACCGGCACCGTCGGCGTCAAGCCGACGTACGGCGGCGTCTCCCGCTACGGCATGGTCGCCTTCTCCTCCTCCCTCGACCAGGGCGGGCCCTGCGCCCGTACGGTCCTGGACGCCGCGCTCCTCCACGAGGTCATCGCCGGGCACGACCCGCTCGACTCCACTTCCATCGACGCCCCGGTCCCGCCGGTCGTCGAGGCCGCCCGCAACGGCTCCGTCGCCGGCATGCGCGTCGGTGTGGTCAAGCAGTTCGCCGGCGAGGGCTACCAGGCCGGCGTCGTCCAGCGCTTCAACGAGTCGGTGGAGCTCCTCAAGGAGCTCGGCGCCGAGATCGTCGAGCTGGACTGCCCGTCCTTCGACCTCGCGATGGCCGCGTACTACCTGATCGCGCCGTCCGAGTGTTCCTCCAACCTGGCCCGTTTCGACGCCATGCGCTACGGCCTGCGCGTCGGAGACGACGGCACCAGGTCCGCCGAGGACGTCACCGCCCTGACCCGCGAAGCCGGTTTCGGCGACGAGGTCAAGCGCCGCGTCATCCTCGGCACGTACGCGCTCAGCTCCGGCTACTACGACGCGTACTACGGCTCCGCCCAGAAGGTCCGCACGCTCATCAGCAAGGACTTCGAGAAGTCCTTCGAGCAGGTCGACGTGATCGTCTCCCCGACGACCCCGACCACCGCCTTCCCCATCGGCGAGCGCACCGACGACCCCCTCGCGATGTACCTCGCGGACCTGTGCACCATCCCGACCAACCTGGCCGGCAACTCCGCCATGTCGCTGCCCTGCGGCCTGGCACCGGAGGACGGTCTCCCGGTCGGGCTCCAGATCATCGCCCCGGCGATGAAGGACGACCGCCTGTACAAGGTCGGTGCCGCCGTCGAGGCAGCCTTCGTCGCACGCTGGGGTCACCCGCTGCTTGAGGAGGCACCGTCCCTGTGAGCACCAGTGCACTGTCCAAGGCCAAGGGCTTCAAGAAGTCCAAGACCGGCACCTACCTGTCGATCGGCACCACGGCCTTCGGCGCCCTGAGCGTGATCAAGCAGGTCAAGAAGGCCCGCACCGAGAACGACATGCTGAAGCTGGTCGACGCCGCCGTGTCCGCCGCCGCCATCGTCACCGGCCTCGCGATCCTGTACCGCGAGCTGAAGCGCCTGGGCGACGACGACGTCCTGCTGGGCTGAGAGGGAAAGTTTCACCGTGACCACCTTCACCGAACTGCTGTCGTACGAGGACGCTCTCGCCTCGTTCGACCCCGTCATGGGCCTGGAGGTCCATGTCGAGCTCGGCACCAGGACCAAGATGTTCTGCGGCTGCTCGACCGAGCTGGGCGCCGACCCCAACTCGCAGACCTGCCCGGTCTGCCTGGGCCTGCCCGGAGCGCTCCCGGTCGTCAACGCGATCGGCATCGAGTCGGCCATCAAGATCGGTCTCGCGCTGAACTGCGAGATCGCCGAGTGGTGCCGCTTCGCCCGGAAGAACTACTTCTATCCGGACATGCCGAAGAACTTCCAGACCTCCCAGTACGACGAGCCCATTGCCTTCAACGGCTTCCTGGACGTCCAGCTGGAGGACGGCGAGATCTTCCGCGTGGAGATCGAGCGCGCCCACATGGAGGAGGACACCGGCAAGTCGCTGCACGTCGGCGGCGCCACCGGCCGCATCCACGGCGCGTCCCACTCCCTGCTGGACTACAACCGCGCCGGCATCCCGCTCATCGAGATCGTCACCAAGCCCATCGAGGGCGCGGGCGTACGGGCCCCCGAGGTCGCCAAGGCGTACGTCGCCGAGCTGCGCGAGGTCATCAAGGCGCTCGGCGTCTCCGAGGCCCGCATGGACAAGGGCCAGATGCGCTGCGACGTGAACCTGTCGCTGCGCCCGGGCCCCGAGGCGCCCTTCGGCACCCGCTCGGAGACCAAGAACGTCAACTCCCTGCGTTCCGTCGAGCGGGCAGCCCGTTTCGAGATCCAGCGCCACGCGGCGGTGCTCTCGTCCGGCGGCTCGATCGTGCAGGAGACCCGGCACTTCCACGAGGAGGACGGCTCCACCACGGCCGGCCGCATCAAGGACAACGCCGAGGACTACCGGTACTTCCCGGAGCCCGACCTGGTCCCCGTCGCCCCGGCCCGTACGTGGGTCGAGGAGCTGCGCGCCGGTCTGCCCGAGATGCCGCGGGTGCGCCGCAACCGTCTCCGCGAGGAGTGGGGCGTCACCGAGCACGACATGCAGTCGATCCTCAACGCGGGCGCGGTGGACTCCATCGTCGCCACGATCGAGGCGGGCGCCGACCCGGCCGCCGCGCGCAAGTGGTGGATGGGCGAGCTGGCCCGCAACGCCAACGAGCAGGGCGTCGTGGTCGACGAGCTGCCGATCACCCCGGCGCAGGTGGCCCGGGTCGCGGCGCTGGTCGCCGCGGGCGAGCTGAACGACAAGCTGGCCCGCCAGGTCCTCGAAGGCGTCCTCGCCGGCGAGGGCTCCCCGGACGAGGTCGTCGAGAAGCGCGGCCTGAAGGTCGTCTCGGACGAGGGCGCGCTCGGCGCGGCCGTGGACGAGGCCATCGCGGGCAACGCCGCCATCGCGGACAAGATCCGCGGCGGCAAGGTCGCCGCCGTCGGCGCCCTGGTCGGCGCGGTCATGAAGACCACCCGCGGCCAGGCCGACGCGGCCCGCGTCAAGGAGCTCATCCTGGAGCGCCTGGGCGTCTCCGAGGGCTGATCCCTCCGGACCGTTCGTACGAGGGGCCGTGCCCGGGGAGATCCGGGCACGGCCCCTCGTCCGTGCGGCTGCTGCTTCGGCGTCGGTGCGGCGAGGAAGAGGCTGCGGCGGGAAGGCCCCTTGCCGAAGGATGACGAGACGCGGAGCCGCGCCGGGATCAGGCGCCGTCCTCGCTGAGGAGGCTCCAGTCGGTGACGACGGGGACGAGCGCGCAGCGCGCCCACAGCGGCAGCTGGTCGCGGTGGTGGGGGGAGCCGGGTACCCCGTCCGCGCCCAGCGGGACCGCCCACAGGCTGTCCTCGCGGCGGGCCAGGTCCCACACGTAGCGGGCGGCCGGCGCGCGGGTGCTGCGATCGGTGACGCCGGGCACGGAGGCGGACGCGTTCACGCAGTCGTGGTCGCCGCCGAGGCCGGGCCATCCGTCGTCCGGTTCGGGGAGCGCCGACACCGGGGCGAGGCGGTGGACCTCGGACCAGGGCCGGTCCGGGCCGCCGGCCGCGGCGGTCTCCTCCAGGGCGGCGCGCACGTGGGCCGTGCGGTCCAGGCCGGGGAGCAGGCCGCAGGAGAGCAGGCCTTCGAGGGCGCGGCCGATCCGGGGGACCAGTTCCAGCCACGGACGGAACACCTCCGGACCGGTGGGGGCGGCTGCCAGTTCCGCGAAGACGGGGTCGCCGGCCAGGCGGCGTACGGTCGCGGCCCGGAAGGCCGCGAAGAGGGTGGCGTCGGTGCTGTCGGCGGCCATGTGCCGGTCCCAGGCCAGCAGCCGGGTCCGCAGGGCCCCGGCCGCGGGGGACAGGCCCGCGAAGCCGGGCAGCAGGTCCAGCAAGGGCGCCGCCGAAGCGAGGTAGGTGTCCCCGTGGACCTCGGCCATCGCCCCGGGGGACCAGTCCGCCGAGCCGCTCAGCAGCTCGCGGATGCGGTGGGCGCGGTGCGGGGCCGCGAACTCCACGCCCAGCGGGGAGGCGATCCCCCGCCCGTTCGCCATGACGGCGAACCCCTGGACCGGCTCGGCCGGGGTCGGCGCCCAGCCCTGCCAGGCGTGCGCCGGGTCCCAGGCGGGCACCGGGCGCAGCCGGTTGGTGCGGTGACGCAGCGGCACGGCGCCCGCGACGCGGTGCAGCAGGCCGCCCGCGGAGTCTGCGGCGTGGACGACGTTGACCGGCTCGGCCCAGCCGTCGAGCGCCCGGTCGATGTCGGCGACGGTGCGGGCTCGCAGGAGGGCGGGGAGCGCGGCGAAGCCGAGGTCCCGGCGGACGCGGGGCGGGTAGCGCAGGGCGAGGGCCTGCCCGGTGGCGACCTCGCCGGGGGCGGCGGTGCCGGGGCCGCCGGGGGCGGGGGTGCCGGAGCCGGGGGCGGTGGGCCGGTCGGCTATCACCGGGCCGCGGGCCGTTTCGAGGACCTCGACCTCGACGTCCTCGCCGCCGGCCACGCCGATCGTCTCGGTGTGGCGGGAGACGGCTTCCCAGACCCCGCCCGGGCCCAGCGCCTCGACCACCGGGCCCGATCCGGCGGCGACGCGGCGCAACTGCTCGACGTACAGGTCCTGGTAATCGGCCATCGCGTTCGTGATGGCCCAGGCGGCGGTGCCCGTGTGCCCGAAGTGCGCGATCCCGGGCACGCCGGGGACGGCCAGGCCGATCACGTCGTACTCCGGACAGGCGAGCCGTATCTGCTGGTAGACCCCCGGGTCCTGGACGGACCGGTGCGGGTCGCCCGCGATGATCGCCGAGCCGGTCGCGGTGCGGTCGCCCGGCAGCAGCCAGCCGTTGCTGCCGGCGGTGCCCGGACCGTCGGCGGCGAAGAGGGCGGCGGCGTCGTCCCCGAGGGCGCGGGCCGCGCGCTCGCGCCACAGCTTGGAGGCGAAGCCGGCGAAGAGGATGTGGGTGGCGGTCCAGACGGCGAGCGGGACCCACGGCTCCCAGGCGGTGGGAGCGAGCCCGGTGCGGGCGAACCGGGGATCGCGGGCGGCGCCCGGAGCGAGCCCGTCGTTGACCCCGGCCACGTACGAGCGGACCCAGACGGCCGTGTCCGGGTCCTCGGCGGCCAGGGTCTCGTAGCAGCGGCGGGCGGTGTCGGCGAGGCGGCACCGGCGGGCGAACCGGTCCCAGGCGACGGAGTCCGGGCCGAGGAACACCGCGCTGGAGCCCTGCGCCCGGTGCCGCTCGACCTCCAGCTGCCAGGCCCGGTCGAGAGCGGTGACCCGGCCCTGGGCGTAGGCGAGCCGCAGACCGTCGGAGGCGCGCAGATGGGGGATGCCCCAGGAGTCCCGGTAGACGGCGTGCTCCCCGGAGGACTCCGGGCCCCCACTGCTCGCACTGCGCACGCTCACACTCTCCCCCAAGCGGCTTGGTAAGGCTTGCCTAACTATAGGGGTCCGCGAGGTGCCGCCTGCCGCCCGCGGGGCTCAGGCGCCGGTCGTGCCGTCGATGGCCTCGCGCAGGAAGTCGGCGTGGCCGTTGTGGCGGGCGTACTCGTGGACGAGGTGGAGCATGAGCAGCCGCAGCGAGGCCTTCTCCTCCCAGCGCGGTACGAACACGGTCACGTCGAGGGACTCGGCGGCGGCCTCGATCCGGCGCGCGTGGGCCACCTCCGCCTCCCAGGCGGCGAACGCCTCGGCACGGCTGGAGCCGGAGGCGTCGTAGGCGGCCTGGAAGTCGTGCGTGTCCGACCACAGGTGCGGAAGGTCCTCGCCGCCCAGGACCCGGCGGAACCAGTGTCTCTCGACCTCCGCCATGTGCCGCACCAGGCCCAGCAGCGTCAGGGTGGACGGGGGCATGGACGCGCGGCGCAGCTGCTCGTCGGTGAGGCCCTCGCACTTCATGGCGAGGGTCGCGCGGTGGAAGTCGAGGTAGGCGCGGAGGGTTTCGCGTTCGTCGCCGGTCATCGGCGGGCTGATGCGTTCCATGCCCTGATCCTGCCGGTCGCCCGCACGGCACGGAAGAGCGCGCCGCCCCCGGCCGGGAACCGACCCCGGCCCAGCCTCCGCCGGGCTCCGCTACGCCGGTGTCCACACGTACGGGACCGTGACGCCCAGGACGCCGAAGCCCAGCCGCTCCAGGATCGGGCGGCTGTCGTCCGAGGCGTCCACCTGGAGGTACGGGATCCCGCGCCCGGCCGCGATGCGGGCGCGATGAGCGACGAGCGCGCGGTAGATGCCCCGGCCGCGCCACTGCGGGACCGTGCCGCCGCCCCACAGGCCCGCGAACGACGCACCCCGCGGCATCTCCATCCGGGCCGCGCTCACCGGGGTGTCGCCCGCCATCGCGAGGACGGCCGCGACGGTGTCCGGCGCATGGGTGAGCAGGCTGAGCATCTGTGCGCGGATGTGCGGGCGCTCGGTGCCGAAGGCCGCCGCGTGGACCTCCATCATCAGGTCGACCCCCGCCTCGTCGGTGACCACCCGCAGTGTGATCCCCTCCGGCGGTTCGGCCGGCAGCTCCGCGAGGTCCGCCGCCCGGCCCACCAGCAGCGTCTCGGCCGGCTCCGGCACGAGACCGGCCGCCCGCAGCCGCTGCCCGAGGTCCGCCGGGCGGTCGTGGCCGTACAGCTTCCACTCGAACCCGGACGGTTCCCCGCCGCCGGCGAAGTACGCCACCTGCGCCGCGATCTCCGCGTCCGCCGTCCCCTCGTCGAGGTCCGACCACAGCACGCCGTTCCAGCCGGGCCCGGGCGAGGTCTGCCGCACCACCGCGCCCACCCGCTCCACGCGTGCCCGCGCCGCGTCCGGCTGCGCACCTCGGCGCATCTCGTCGTCGTACCGGGCCCGTACCTTCGACAGTTCATCCGCACGCATGGTCATCGGGCCAGCTGACCAGTGTCGGGGCCGTCCGGGCAACTGCATTAGCCTCACCCCGTGAACGACGACTCCACCATCTACACCGGCAAGGCCACCCCCGACGCCGCCGCCGACCGCGGCTGGCTCCTCGGCCACTTCAAGGACCCCGCCGATCCGCGGCACAGCGAGGACGTGGAGGTCAAATGGGGGGTGCACCCGAAGGGCGACGAGCGGGAGCGCTGGGCGACGGGGGAGAAGCGCACCGCGCTGCTCGTACTCATCAGCGGCCGCTTCCGCCTGGAGTTCCCGGAGCGGACCGTCGTCCTCGCCGAACAGGGGGACTACGTCCTCTGGGGCCGCGGGGTCGACCACTCCTGGTACGCGGAGGAGGACGCGGTGGTCCTCACCGTCCGCTGGCCCTCGATCCCGGGCTACCGGGCCGACGGGCCCGACCGGTCCTGACCGGGTCCCGTACCCGCCCGGCCATTGTGACAATGCACACGAAAAGGACCAACGATCACGAATCGCTGAGATCGTTCGGGTGCAGACCATGGGGGCCGACCCCTCCGGGGCGACCCCCCGGGTCCTCGGCCGAATCTTCACGCGTTCACGTGTTCTTTGAGACGGGCTGTCTCCCGTAAAGATCCGAACCACCAGGGAGCACGTCCGTTGGCAGCACTAGCGCGGTGGTGCATGCGCCACCGTCTCCTCGCCGTCCTCGTCTGGCTGATCGCCTTCGGTGGGACCGCGGCGGCGGCCGGGACCGCCGGAGCGGCGTTCTCCAACGACTACGCCGTCCCCGGCACCGAATCCGGCAAGGCGGGCGACCTCCTGCGGGAGGGCTTCCACGGCCAGGGCGGCGACACCGACACCATCGTGTGGCGGGTCCCGGACGGGCAGGGCCCGGAGGGCGTCCGCAGCCCCGGGGTCGAGCAGCGCATGACCCGGGCCCTCGACGCCGTCGCCGCACTCCCCGGCGTCGGATCCGTCAGCGGCCCCTACGGGGCCGGCCCCGAGAACGCCGCCCGGATCAGCCCCGACGGACGCACCGCCTACGCCGTCGTCACCTTCGACCAGCAGGCCGACGCCGTCCCCAAGGCCCAGGCCCAGGCGGTCGTCGCCGCGGCGAAGAACCCCGCCACGGAATCCGGCGGCCTCCAGGTCGAACTCGGCGGACGCGCCATCGGCCTGACCGAGGCCCCCACCGCCCACCTCGCCGAGGTCATAGGGGTGGCCGTCGCGGCCCTGGTGCTCTTCCTCGCCTTCGGCTCGCTCGCGGCGAGCCTGCTGCCCATCGCCACCGCCCTGGTCAGCGTGGGCACCGCCTACTTCGGCATCACCCTCCTCGGGCACGCCATGCCCGTCGCCGACTTCGCCCCCATGCTCGGCACCCTCGTCGGCCTCGGCGTCGGCATCGACTACGCCCTGTTCATCGTCACGCGCCACCGCAAGGGACTCCTGCGCGGCCTCCCGGTCGAGGAGGCGGCCGAGAGCGCCGTCGCCACCACCGGTCGGGCCGTCGTCTTCGCCGGGGCCACCGTCTGCATCGCCCTGCTCGGCATGCTGGTGCTGCGGCTGAACTTCCTGAACGGCGTCGCGATCGCCGCGTCCGTGACGGTGGTGCTGACGGTCGCCGCCTCGGTCACGCTGCTGCCCGCCCTCCTCTCGTACATCGGCATGCGGGCCCTCTCCCGCCGCGAGCGCCGCAGGCTCGACGCCGAGGGCCCGCGGCCCGAGCGGACCACCGGCTTCGCCGTCCGCTGGTCCGCCTTCGTGGAACGGCACCCCAAGCTCCTCGGCGCCTTCGCCACCGTGGTCATGCTGGTGCTGGCCCTGCCCACGCTCTCGCTGCACCTGGGCACTTCCGACCAGGGCCACAACCCGGCCGCCTCCACCACCAGGAAGGCCTACGACCTGCTGGCGGAGGGCTTCGGGCCCGGCATGAACGGCCCGCTCGCCGTCGCGGCCCGGCTCGACGGGGCCGCCGACCGGCTCGCAGTGGACCGCCTGGCCGAGGAGCTGCGTACGGCCGAGGGCGTCGCCTCCACGGGACCGGTCGTCCTCAACGGCAGCGGCGACACCGCCGTGCTCACCGTCGTCCCGGACTCCGCCCCGCAGTCCAGGGCCACGAGCGACCTCGTCGACCGGCTCCGCGAGGACGTCGTACCGCGCGCCGCGCACGGCACCTCCATGGAGGTGTACGTCGGCGGCGTCACCGCCGGCTACGACGACTTCGCCGAGGTCATCATCGGGAAGCTGCCGCTCTTCGTCGGGGTGGTCATCGCCCTCGGCTGCGTGCTCCTCCTGCTGGCGTTCCGCTCCATCGGCATCCCGCTCAAGGCCGCGGCCATGAACATCGCGGCCGTCGCCTCCTCCTTCGGCGTCGTCGTGGCGGTCTTCCAGTGGGGCTGGGGCAGCGACCTGATGGGCCTCGGCAGTGCCGGACCGATCGAACCCTTCCTGCCCGTGATCATGGTGTCCGTCCTCTTCGGACTGTCCATGGACTACCAGGTCTTCCTCGTCAGCCGGATGTACGAGGAGTGGCTGGAGACCGGCGACAACCAGCGGGCCGTCCGCGTCGGCCTCGCCGAGACCAGCCGGGTCATCAACTCCGCGGCCGTCATCATGATCGCCGTCTTCCTGGCCTTCGTCCTCAGTGGCGACCGGCTCATCGCCATGTTCGGCATCGCGCTGGCCGCCGCCGTCGCCCTCGACGCCTTCGTGCTGCGCACCCTCCTCGTCCCCGCGCTGATGCACCTGCTCGGCGGCGCCAACTGGTGGCTGCCCGGCTGGCTCGACCGGCGGCTGCCGAAGATCAGCATCGAGCCTCCGGAGCGCCGTCCCCGTGCGAAACTTCCGGTGCAGCGGCCCGGCCAGGACCCCGCCACGAGCGAGGACGGCGCCGAGCCCGCCACCAGCTCCCGGTGATCCGGCCATCCGCCGCCAGCGACCGAAGGAAGACCAGCATGTTCTCGATAGCCCTCGCCGACAACGCCGAGATGTTCCCGCTGGAAGCCCGGCACGCGGAGGAGTTCTTCGCGCACATCGAACGCGGACGGGAGTTCATCGGCCAGTACGTCGGCTTCCCGGACCGGTCCCCGGACCTCGAATCCGCCCGGGCCCTGCTGGCCAAGTACGCCGTGAAGGCCGGGGAGGACGGCGCCCGGTTCTTCGGCATCCGGCTCGACGGCACCCTGGTGGGCGGCGTCCTCTTCCCGGCGTTCGAGGCGGAGACCGGCAACTGCGAGATCGGCTGCTGGCTGGAGCCCGCCGCGGCCGGCCGCGGCCTGGTGACGAAGGCCTGCCGCGTCCTGATCGACTACGCCTTCGGCGAGCGCGGCATGCACCGCGTCGAGTGGCACGCCGCCACCGGCAACAAGAAGAGCCTCGCCGTGGCCGAGCGGCTCGGCATGACCCGCGAAGGCGTCATGCGGCAGAACCACCTCCACCGCGGCATCCGGCAGGACACCGAGATCTGGGCGATCCTCGCCCCCGAGTGGTCCGCCTCCCGCGCCTGAGCCCGGCCCGGGCCCCGTCACCGGCGGGGCCCGCGGCGCATCCGGCGCCCGGTTCTCAGGAACCTCTCATACGGGCCGCCTACGGTGCCCCGCATGGACACCACGAAGACCCCCGCCCCCGACGCCCCCGAGGCGGACACCACCCCGGCCGACCTCGTGAAGGGCGAGGACCCCCGGCCCGGCGAGAACGCGAGTGGCACGGGGGCCGCCGCGCACACCGCGGACGGCGCCGGCCTCACGGACGCCACCACGGACGCCACCAGGGACGACGAGGAGTCCGGCGAGGAATTCGACGAGGACCTGGCCGAGGACGAGGAGCAGACCGGCGGGGTCGCCGCCGCGGCCGCCGCGATCGTGGCGGCCGGACTCTCGCTCGTCGCCCTCAGCGGCAGCTGGGCCTCCCGCGTCCTGGCCGAGCGCCAGGGCCTCACGGGCCAGATCCACGGGGACAAGTCCGCCCCGCCCGCGGAGCAGATCGCCGCCCTCTACGGTGACGGCTGGCAGCTCACCTCCCTCGTCAACGGGGTCATGGCCACGGTGGCCCTCCTCATCGCCGCCTTCGTACTGGCCCGCCCCGCCTTCGGCACCCCCGGCCGCACCCTGCCCGTATGGGTCCGCGCCGTCTCCTGGGCCGCGGTGGTGCTCGGCGCCATCGGCGTACTGGTCTTCGGCTTCCTCTACTTCCTCCCCCTCCCGAAGGTCCCCGCCTAGGCACACGACTAAGGACCCGCAGGGATCCGGGGCCCCGGACTAAGGCCCCCTGCCGTCCGGAGATGCGGCATGCTCCCGATGTGCCCGCGCCCCCTGGGAAGCGAATCTTGGAACACACCGAACGAGGTGCCCGAGAAGAGCAACCAGGGAGTACGCGATGTTCGAGCACGAGATGGCCTCCGCCCGCCACGCCGACCTCATCCGCGAGGCCGACGCCTACCGCATGGTCCAGGAGGCCCGCAAGGCACGCCGCGCCTCGTCGCGGCGCCAGGATCCCGAGGGGCGGGTGAGAGGGGTCCGCGCCCGCTTCACCCGCGCCGCGTGACCCGCGCCGGGAACCCCCGTGGACCGGCACATGACGGGCAGCGCACCGATAACAGGTGCCGCTGAACAGGGCGGCTGTGCGATGCTCGGCGGCGTGGAGACCAGATCTGTCAGCCCGGTGTTCGTCGGCCGAGCCGACGAACTGGCCGTACTCACCGACGCCCTGACGCGCGCCCTCGGCCAGGAGCCGCAGGCCCTGCTCATCGGGGGAGAGGCCGGGGTGGGCAAGACCCGCCTCACCGAGGAGTTCCTCTCCGAGGCGGCCCGCCACGGTGCGGTGGTCGCCGTCGGAGGCTGCGTGGAGATCGGGGCGGAGGGACTTCCCTTCGCCCCGTTCTCGACGGCCCTGCGCACCCTGCACCGCCGGCTCCCCGGCGAACTCGCCGCCGCGGCCGCGGGCCAGGAGGGCGAACTCGCCAGGATCCTCCCCGAACTCGGCGACACCCCGCGCGGCCCCCACGACGAGGAGAGCACAGCCCGCCTCTTCGAGCTCACGGCCCGCATGCTGGAGCGGCTCGCCACCGAACGCACCGTCGTCCTCGTCCTGGAGGACCTGCACTGGGCGGACGCCTCCACCCGCCACCTGCTCTCCTACCTCTTCCGCAGCCTCGCCAGCGGCAGGCTCGTCCTCGTCGCCACCTACCGCGCGGACGACGTCCACCGCCGCCACCCCCTGCGCCCCCTCCTCGCCGAACTGGACCGGCTGCGCACCGTCCAGCGCATCGAACTCCCCCGCTTCAACCGGGCCGAAGTACGCCGCCAGCTCGCAGGCATCCTCGCCTCGCAGCCCGACGAGGACTTCGTGGACTCCGTCTTCGAACGCTCCGACGGCAACGCCTTCTTCGTCGAGGAACTCGTCGCCTCCCGGGAGAACGGCTGCCGCGCCGGCCTCACCGAATCCCTGCGCGACCTGCTCCTCGTCCGCGTCGAGGTCCTCCCCGACGCCGCCCAGCGGGTGGTGCGCCTCGTCGCCGAGGGCGGCTCCACCGTCGAATACCCCCTCCTGCGCGCCGTCGCCGGGCTCGGCGAGGACGAGCTGATCGAGGCGCTGCGGGCCGCCGTGGGGGCCAACATCCTGCTCGCGACGCCGGAAGGCGACGGATACCGCTTCCGCCATTCGCTGGTCCGCGAGGCCGTCAGCGACGACCTGCTGCCCGGCGAACGCTCCCGCGTCAACCGCCGTTACGCCGAAGCCCTGGAGGGGGACGAGGCCCTGGTCCGCGCCGAGGAGCGGACCATCCGGCTGGCCAGCTACTGGTACCACGCGAACGACCCGGCCAAGGCGCTGCCCGCCGTCCTCGCCGCCTCCGTGGCCGCCCGCCGCCGGCACGCCTACTCCGAGCAGCTGCGCCTGCTCGAGCGGGCCCTGGACCTGTGGGAGAGCGCCCCGCAGGAGATCCGCGAGGCGCTGCGCCCGGCGGACTACACCGACGTGTACCCGCCGTGCGGCTGCGACCCGGCCACCACCCCGCTGCGGCGGCTCGACCTGCTCGCGGAGGCCACCGTGGCCGCCCGCTACGGAGGCGAGCGGGACCGCGCCCTGAAGATCACCAAGACGGCGCTGCGGCTGCTGGAGGAGGACCCGGACCCGCTCAGGGCCGCCTGGTTCTGGACCGAACGCTCCCGGATCGTCTCCAGCCTGGCCCGCGGTGACGGCTGGGAGGAGATCGCCAAGGCGCAGGAACTCGTCCGGGGGCTCCCCCCGTCCCAGGTGCACGCCGAGGTCCTGGTGCGGGCCGCGGGCTGGGGGATGCTCCACGACCCGGGACGCCACAACCTCGCCGCCGCCGAACGCGCCGTCGAGTACGCGCGGATGCTCGGCGCCGAGGACATCGAGCTCAACGCCCGTATCACCGTCGGCGCGCTGCTGACCGACGCCGGTGACGCCGAGGGCGGTCTCAGTGAGCTGCACGCGGTCAAGGACCGCACCGCCGCACTGGGGCTCACGGTGCTGGCAGGACGTGCTCATATCAACCTCACCTCTCAGCTGGAAAGCATGGGCCGCTCCCGGGAAGCCGTGGAGCTGGCCGAACAAGGCGCCGAACTCGTCCGCAGAGCAAGGCTGTTCGACACCGAGGCCTGGCTGCGGGGCAACATGGCGGATAGCCTGTACAGCCTCGGCCGCTGGGACGAAGCCGCCGAGGCGGCCCGGCGCACCCTCCTCGTCGGGCAGAGCGCGGCGCCCCGCGGCTCCGCCTCCGCACGCCTGGCCTACCTCGCCCTGGCCCGGGGCGAACTGACCGAGGCGGCCCAGCAACTCGCGGCCTCCCAGGCCCACTTCGGCGCCCACGAGACCCAGCCCCAGCACCGCCTGCCCCTCTACCGGCTCGCGGTGGGAGTGGCCGCGGGAGCCGGGCGCATCGCCGACGTCCGCGCCGAGATCGCCAAGGCCGTCACCTTCGGCTTCGCCCTCGGACAGCACCGCTACGCCTGGCCGCTGCTGCTCGCCGCAGCCTCCGCCGAGGCGGACGCCCGGGGCCTGCCCGCCGCCGAAGCAGGCCGCGACGCGGCCCTGGAGCTGCTGCGCACCGCCGCCCGCGACCTGCCCGCCCCGGTACCGGTCTGGACCGCCCACGCCGAGTTCCTGCGGGCCGAGCTGCTCCGGGCCGAGGCCCGAGACACCGTCGCCGACTGGACCGCGGTGGAGGAGGCCGTCCGGCCGCTGGAGCGCCCGTACCTGCTGGCCCGGGCCCGCCACCGGCTCGCCGAGGCCCTGCTGGCCGCCGGCGCCGACCGGGAGCCCGCGGCCGCCCTGCTCCGCGAAGCCCACGCCACCGCCGACCGCCTCGGCTCACGCCGGCTGCGCGAGGACCTGGCCCTGCTGGCACAGCGCGCCCGGCTCCCCCTCACCGACGCCGACGACTCCCCGGCCCCGTGTCCACCCGAGACCGACCCGGCCGAGGCGCTCGGTCTCACCAGCCGCGAGCGGGACGTGCTGCGCCTGGTCGCAGCCGGCCACACCAACCGCCAGATCGCCGGGCAGCTCTTCATCTCCCCGAAGACCGCGAGCGTGCACGTCTCCAACATCCTGGCGAAGCTCGGCGTCTCCGGCCGCGGGGAGGCAGCCGCCCTCGCCCACCGCCTGCGGCTCTTCACCCCCGCCGGGCCCGTCAGCCGGCTGCCGGAGGCTGCTCCTCGAGGCGTATGAGCACCTTGCCGGACTCCAGGTCTATCGGCCCGCGCCCCGGGTCCCCGTCGTTCACGTCGATCCGGGACAGCTCCAGCCGCTTCTTCTCCTCGTCCGTGTGCTTGCGACCCGGGTCGAACAGTTCCTCGATCAGGTTGAACACCACGCCCACCGCACCCTTCGCCCCCCCCCAGCGGGGCCAGCCGGTTACCGCACTGTCAGTGTCAGGATCCTGTCGTCGCCCGCTTCCGGCGACCCGCGCCCGTCCGTCTCGCTCGTGACCAGCAGCAGTCTGTCCCCGCCGAGGGACACCACCGTGCGCAGCCGGCCGTACTTCCCCTGCAGGAAGGCCTCGGGCTCCGCCACCGGCTCGGTCCCCGCCAGCGGTATCCGCCACAGCCGGCCACCCCTCAGGCCCGCCATCCACACCGAGCCCTGGGCCCAGGCGATCCCACTGGGCGAGGCCTCGTCCGTCTTCCACACTGCCACCGGGTCCCGCAGGCCGGGCTTGCCCGCCTTCCCCTCGGCCTCCGGCCAGCCGTAGTCGGCGCCGGGCTCGATCAGGTTCAGCTCGTCCCAGGTGTTCTGGCCGAACTCGGCCGCCCACAGCCGCTTGTCCTTGTCCCAGGCGAGCCCCTGCACGTTGCGGTGCCCGTAGGAGTAGACGACCGAGTCCGCCTCCGGATTGCCGTGCACCGGATCACCGTCCGGGGTCATGCGCAGGATCTTGCCGCCCAGTGACTTCCTGTCCCGGGCCAGCCCCGTGTCGCCGGTCTCGCCCGTGCCCGCGTAGAGCATCCGGTCCGGGCCGAAGGCGATCCGGCCGCCGTTGTGGATGAGGCCCTTCGGGATGCCCCGGAACACCGTGTCCGGTGCGCCCAGCTGCTGGCCGGCCGCTCTCTGCTCGTCATAGCGCATCCGGGCGATCCGGTTGTCGGACTCCGTGGTGAAGTACGCGTACACCAGCCGGTCCGAGGCGAAGGAGGGCGACAGGGCCAGGCCCATCAGCCCGCCCTCCCCGCCGGGCGCCACCCCGGGCACCTCGCCGATCTCCGTCACCGCGCCCGATCCCACCGAGACCCTGCTGATCGTCCCCTTGTCCCGGGAGGCGACCAGCAGGTCCCCTCCGGGCAGCGGCGCCACGCCCCAGGGCGACTCCAGCCCCTTGGCGACCTCGCCGGTCACCGTCACCTCGCCCTTGGCCGGAGGGGCCTGCGCCCCCGGCGAGGCCGTCGCACCGCCCGAGGGCGCCGCGGACCCGGCCTGCTGGGCCGCCGTCCCCGGTGGCGAGCCGCCGGGGAGAGCGCCGCCCCCCTGGGAGCACCCCGTGACCAGCAGGGTTCCGCAGCCCGCCAGCGCGACGGCCGCCAGCACGCCCCGGCGCCCCGCACCTGCTGGGGAACCCCCGGCCGCGTACCGCCCCCGCCCGGACACCCCCGTCACCGCTGCCGCCGGTACAGCTGTCCCGGCACTCCCCGCCCCGTACCCCGCCCGCGCAACCCGTCCGTATCGCATCGCCCTGCTCCCTTCCGGTCCTTCGCCCGTGCCCTTCGTCTGTCTCAACAGCCGGGGCGGTTCCCGAAGTTCCGTCACTCGTACACCCGATCGAGTGGTTGTGTGGGGTCCGGCGTCCGTGGGCCCGCGTCCGGCCGGGTCAGTCCCAGGCTCCCACCGCCGCCGGGAGGGCCGCTATCTCGGCGAGGTCCGCGGCCGTCAGCCGCACCTCGGCAGCACGCGCGTTCTCCGCAGCCCAGTGCGCCCGGTCCGCCCCCGCGACCGGCACCACCTGCGGCCCCTGAGCCAGCACCCAGGCCAGCGCCACCTGCGCCGCCGTGACAGCGGGACCGTGCCGCAGCGCCACCCGCCGCAACCCCGCCACCAGCACCTGGTTCGACGCCATCGCGTGCGCCGTGAACCGGGGGTGCCGAGCCCGCACGTCCTGCGACTCGAAGCCCTCGCCCGGCGTCAGCGTCCCGGTCAGGAACCCGCTGCCCAGCGGCATCGCCGCCAGGAACCCCACCCCCCGCGCCGCACACCAGGGAAGCAGCTGCCAGGCGGCCTGCGGCGACCACACCGACAGCTCCGCCTGCACCGCGCTCACCGGGAACACCTGCTGCGCCCGCTCCAGCTGGCGCACCGTGGTCGCGTACTGCCGGTCCCCGCGCCGGCCCGCCCCCGGTCCGGCCCCCGCGCCCAGCGCGCAGAACCCGAGCGCGCGTACCTTGCCCGCGCCCACCAGCTCCGCCATGGCGCCCCAGGTCTCCTCCACCGGCACGTCCGGATCCACCCGGTGCAGCTGGTAGAGGTCTATGACATCCGTCCGCAGCCGCCGCAGCGAGGCGTCGCAGGCCCGCCGTACGTACCCCGGCCGCCCGTCGGCCACCACGTGCTGGTCACCGGCCCGCAGCCCGACCTTGGCCGAGACGAACGCATCGGAGCGCCGCTCGCGCAGCACCCGGCCGAGCAGCAGTTCGTTGGTGTACGGCCCGTACAGATCGGCCGTGTCCAGCAGGTTCGACCCCAGGTCCAGCGCCGCGTTCACCGCGGCCAGCGATTCGTGGCCCCGCCTGCGCGAGGGCGCGTACCCCCAGCTCATCGGCATGCAGCCGAGCCCGACGGCGCCCACCGCCAGCGCCCCCGCCCCGATCGACCTGCGCTCCACCCCTGCGTCCCCCTCCCGCTGCCGCCCCCAAACTAACGGCTTGATCCCGATGGCCTGGCATAGCCTCGGGATCATGACTGCAAAGACCCCCGACGTCTGGCTCCCGTTCCCCGCGGAAGAGGTCGACGGCCTTCCCGCCTCCTTCCGGTACCGCCGGTGGGACGGCGAGGACGACTTCCCGGCGGATCCGGCCGACTGCGTCTTCTACGTGACCCCCTACATGAAGTCCCCCGAGGTCACCGTGCGGCCGCTGGCCGCGATGCCCGCCCTCCAGGTCGTCCAGACCCTGACCGCGGGCATCGACCATGTCCTCGGCGGTCTCGGCGGCCTGCGCCCCGGGGTCCGGCTCTGCAACGCCGCCGGGGTGCACACGGCCAGCACCGCCGAGCTCGCCCTCGCCCTGACCCTGGCCTCGCTGCGCGGCATCCCCCGCATGGTCCGCGGACAGGACCGCGAGGAGTGGCACGGCGGCTTCTACGAGGCCCTCGCCGACAAGTCCGTCCTGATCGTCGGCTACGGATCGATCGGCGCCGCCGTCGAGGACCGGCTCGTGCCCTTCGAGTGCGGGCCCGTCACCCGGGTCGCCCGCTCGGCGCGCACCACCGCGCGCGGACCGGTGCACGCCCTCGCCGACCTGCCCCAACTCCTGCCCTCGGCCGACGTGGTGGTGCTGTGCACCCCGCTGACCGAGGACACCCGCGGTCTGGCCGGCGCCGACTTCCTGAGCCGGATGAAGGACGGCGCCCTGCTCGTGAACGTCTCGCGCGGACCCGTGGTCGACACCAAGTCCCTGCTGGCGGAGGTGGAATCCGGCCGGCTGTGCGCCGCCCTCGACGTCACCGACCCGGAACCGCTCCCCGCCGGCCACCCCCTCTGGCACGCCCCGAACGTCCTGATCACGCCTCATGTCGGGGGCAGCAGCAGCGCGTTCGAGCCGCGCGCCAAGCGCCTGCTGGCCCGCCAGCTGACCCGGTTCGCCGCCGGCGAGCCCCTGGAACACACGGTACTGACCACCGCGTAGCCGCCCGCCTCCACGCTCCGCAGTCACCCGGATGCGTGCAGTGCCCACAACTCCCTTTGTGGTAACGCAGAGTAGAGAAGGTATGTCCCTGAGTGACGAAAGTGGTGTATCGTCCGGAAGAAGGGGCTGCGCCACGAACGTCTGGCGCTGGGGAGTGATCGGACACTTTGGGGGGCGACGGGCGATGCACGGCCAATGGACGAAGGACCCGACGCGGCACAGCCGCCGGAGGCGACGGCGCCGAGACTGGGCTGCGCCGCCGGAACCAGCCGGCGAGGGGCACCGGTGAGTGCCCAGGGGGCGGCGCTCCTGAACCGGCCGCCCGGCACGGCCGGAGGCAGAGGCGTGGCGATGCAGCTGCTCCTCGCCGTGGTCAGCGGCGGGTACGCGGTGGGCGCCGCCCTCAACTGGGGATCCGAGGAAGTCGCAGAGATCATGGGCGACTTCGGACTCAGTGCGGCAGGGATACTCGCCGCGGTCTCCTGCTACTCCTACGCGCGGGCGATCGACAGCCGTGAGCGCCCCGCGTGGCTGCTCTTCGCCTTCTCGTCCCTCATGGGAGCCTGCGGCAACGCCGTGTGGGGCTGGTACGAGGTGATCCTCAACGAGGAGGTCCCGAAACCCTCGGTGGCCGACTTCGCCTTCCTCTGCTTCGCCCCGCCCGCCATCGTGGGCCTGCTCGTCCTCGCGAAGCGGCCGGTCACCCGGGCCGGCTGGGTCTGCCTGGGCCTCGACTCCTGGCTCATCGGCGGCTCCCTGCTCACCCTCTCCTGGAGCCTGGCCCTCGCGCACGCCGCACAGACGGCCCAGTCCGGAGCCCCCGGCAGCGTCCCGCGCGCCGCCCTCTCGCTCGCGTACCCGCTGCTGGACATCGCGCTCGTCTCGATGGTCCTGGTCCTGCACTTCCGGCGGTCCGAGACCAACCGCTCCGCCGTCAACACCGCCATCGCGGCCCTCGCCCTGACCGTGCTCAGCGACGCCCTGTTCACCTCGCCGCTGCTGAGCGCCGGATACCAGTCGGGCCAGCTGCTGGACGCCGGCTGGTTCGCGGGTTCCCTGCTGCTCGCCTACGCACCCTGGGGCGCCCGGCACATCCACCCGG
Source organism: Streptomyces sp. NPDC058646 (assembly GCF_042716875.1). Classification (NCBI taxonomy): domain Bacteria; kingdom Bacillati; phylum Actinomycetota; class Actinomycetes; order Kitasatosporales; family Streptomycetaceae; genus Streptomyces; species Streptomyces sp. NPDC058646. The sequence goes on from NZ_JBHXRK010000012.1 coordinate 213,035, forward strand.
TGCCGGAACCGTGCCGCCCGCGCGGGGAGCGGCCGCACAGCCGCCCCATCACCGGCTCGCTGCCCGCCCTCACCCCGTACCTCGCAGCCGCCGTCTGCACCCTCGGGATCCTCTACAACGTCGTCGACGGCCGGAAGGTCGACCGGGTGGTCGTCTTCACCGGCTGCACCGTCGTGCTGGCCCTCGTCATCCGCCAGGGCATCATGCTCCTCGACAACATCGCGCTGACCCAGGAACTGGCCCAGAAGGAGAACCACTTCCGCTCGCTGGTCCAGGGGTCCAGCGACGTGATCATGATCGCCGCCCCCACCGGGACCCTGCGCTACGTCAGCCCCGCCGCCGCCGGGGTCTACGGGCGCGAGGCGGAGGAGCTGGTCGGCACCGAGCTCGCCACCCTGATCCACCCCGACGACCTCGGCCGCGTGGTCCACGAGGTGCGCCGCTTCCTCGCCGCGCCGCCCACCGAGGAACCCACCACCCGCATCGAGTGCCGCTTCAGGTCGGGCGGCGGCGAATGGCTCAACGTCGAGTCCACCGTCAACCGCCACCAGGGCGGTCTCATCCTCAACAGCCGGGACGTCACCGAGCGGGTCCGGCTCCAGGCGCAGCTCCAGCACAGCGCCGAGCACGATCCGCTGACCGACCTGCCCAACCGGGCCCTCTTCACCCGCCGCGTCCGACAGGCCCTCACCGGGCGCAGGGCGGGCGACCACAGCACCGCCGTGCTCTTCATCGACCTCGACGGGTTCAAGGCGGTCAACGACACCATCGGCCACCAGGCCGGCGACGAGCTGCTCGTCGAGGCCGCCCGCCGGCTCCAGGACTCCGTCCGGGCCGGGGACACCGCGGCCCGGCTCGGCGGCGACGAGTTCGCCGCGCTGATCCTGGGCGACGGCAGCCGGGACCGCAGCGCCCGCGAGTACCAGGTGCACGAGATCGCCGACCGGCTGCGCACCACCCTGTCCCAGCCGTACCGCATCGGGGGCAGCGAGGTGCGGGTCGCCGCCAGCATCGGCGTCGCCTTCGCCGACCCGGGCCTGGCCCCGTCGGACCTGATGCGCAACGCCGATCTCGCGATGTACCGGGCCAAGGCGGGCGGCAAGGACCGCGTCGAGATGTACGCACCGCAGATGCAGGCCGATGTCGTACGCCGGGCCGAGCTGGCGGGGCGGCTGCGGACCGCGCTCCACGAGGGGGAGTTCGCCCTGCTGCACCAGCCGGTGGTCTCGCTGGCCACCGGCGAGGTCTCCGCCGTGGCCGCGCAGGCCCGCTGGCGCTCCGCCCAGGGGATCCTCTTCACCCCCGCCGAATTCCTCCGGGTCGCCGAGTACAGCGAAGGCAGCGCCTCCGGGACCGCCGGCCCGGACGCCTCGCGCGCCGCCGAGCTGGGGCGCTGGCTGCTGGAGGAGGCCGTGGAACAGGCCGCCGACCGGCACCGGGCCGGGCATGGCGTACCGGTGGCCGTACGGATGACCGCCCAGCGGCTCCTGGACCGCGCCCTGCCCCTGGGCTCCGTGGAAGCCCTGCTGACCCGGCACGGACTGCCCTCCGGCGCCCTGATCCTCGAGCTGGCCGTCTCCGATCCCAGAGTGCCCTTCGAGGAGCTGGAGCGGCGTCTGGTGGCCCTGCACCGGCTGGGCGTGGGAATCGCCCTGGACGGCTTCGGCAGCGGTTACGCGGCCATCAGCGCCCTGCGCCGCCTGCCCGTCGACATGCTCAAGCTCGACCGCGGCCTGGTGGAGGGGGTCGCCGAGTCCGCCCGCCTGCACAAGATCACGGCAGGTCTGTTGCGGATCGCGAACGACCTGGGCATGCAGTCGGTGGCCGACGGGGTCGACCTCCCCGAGCAGGTCATGGCGCTGCGCGCGATGGGCTGCACCCATGGGCAGGGAGTGGCGTTTTCCGGCCCCCTCGACGAGTACAGGCTGCGGCGTGCGCTGGTGCGAGGTACGTTCCCAGTACCGGGCGGAGCAGTCCAGCCGGCTCTGGCCGGAGGCTCCACCGGAGGCTCCACCGGAGGCTCCGTGGTCATCCGTAGAGGCTCACATAATGAGACGCCCGTCCCACCTACTTGACACCGACCTCTCGCCGGAGGGAGGGTCAATGCCATGCGCACCCGAATTCTCGTACTTGGAAAGCGCGTCGGCTGAAGCTGGGGCCAGCATGTCCCCGCTCAACGCACCCGACGCGCTCCCCTCGCTTGCCTCCGGCACGAGGGGTTTTTTGTTGCACTGGCACAGAGTCGAACCCTCGTATCACCCTCAGCTTCGAGAAGAGAATGCCGATGACCGAGCAGGCCACCGGGGCCCACCATCCGCAGCCGCGGCCCCGTTCCGGCGGACACCAGTCCGCCGCAGTTGAGCACGTCACGGGTGCGCAGTCCCTCATCCGCTCTCTCGAAGAGGTGGGGTGCGACACCGTCTTCGGCATCCCGGGCGGCGCCATCCTCCCCGCGTACGACCCGATGATGGACTCCAAGAAGGTCCGGCACATCCTGGTCCGCCACGAGCAGGGGGCCGGTCACGCCGCCACCGGCTACGCGCAGGCCACCGGCAAGGTCGGCGTCTGCATGGCCACCTCCGGTCCGGGCGCCACCAACCTGGTCACCCCGATCGCCGACGCGCACATGGACTCCGTCCCGCTCGTCGCGATCACCGGCCAGGTCTCCTCCAAGGCGATCGGCACCGACGCCTTCCAGGAGGCGGACATCGTCGGCATCACGATGCCGATCACCAAGCACAACTTCCTGGTCACCAAGGCCGAGGACATCCCGCGGACGATCGCCGAGGCGTTCCACATCGCCGCCACCGGCCGCCCCGGCCCGGTCCTGGTCGACATCGCCAAGGACGCCCTCCAGGCGAAGACCACCTTCAGCTGGCCGCCCACCCAGGACCTGCCCGGTTACCGGCCGGTCACCAAGCCGCACGCCAAGCAGATCCGCGAGGCCGCCAAGCTCATCTGCCAGGCCAAGCGCCCGGTGCTGTACGTCGGCGGCGGCGTCATGAAGTCCGGCGCGACCGCCGAGCTGAAGGTCCTCGCCGAGCTGACCGGCGTCCCGGTCGCCACCACCCTGATGGCCCTGGGCTCCTTCCCCGACAGCCACCCCCTGCACGTCGGCATGCCGGGCATGCACGGATCGGTCACCGGCGTCACCGCGCTGCAGAAGTCGGACCTGCTGATCGCGCTCGGCACCCGCTTCGACGACCGCGTCACCGGCAAGCTGGACAGCTTCGCCCCCTTCGCCAAGGTCATCCACGCGGACATCGACCCCGCCGAGATCGGCAAGAACCGCGCGGTGGACGTCCCGATCGTCGGCGACGCCCGCGAGGTCATCGCCGACCTGATCCAGGCCGTCCAGGCCGAGCACACCGAGGGCAACGCCGGGGACTACACCGCGTGGTGGCGGGACCTCAGCCGCTGGCGCGAGACGTACCCGCTGGGCTACGACCTGCCCCAGGACGGCATGCTCTCGCCCCAGCAGGTCATCGAGCGGATCGGGGAGCTCGCGCCGCAGGGCACCATCTACGCGGCGGGCGTCGGCCAGCACCAGATGTGGGCCTCGCACTTCGTCAAGTACGAGGAGCCGCGCACCTGGCTGAACTCGGGCGGCGCCGGAACCATGGGCTACGCGGTCCCGGCCGCGATGGGCGCCAAGGTCGGCATGCCGGAGCGCACGGTCTGGGCGATCGACGGCGACGGCTGCTTCCAGATGACCAATCAGGAACTGGTCACCTGCGCGCTGAACAACATCCCGATCAAGGTCGCGATCATCAACAACGGTGCGCTGGGCATGGTCCGCCAGTGGCAGACCCTCTTCTACAACCAGCGGTACTCCAACACCGTGCTGCACGCGGACGAGACCGGCCACGACACCGTCGGCTCCCAGCTCGGCGAGTCCGCCGCCCCCCGCAAGGGCACCCGCGTCCCGGACTTCGTCAAGCTGTCCGAGGCCATGGGCTGCGTGGCGCTGCGCTGCGAGGACCCGGCCGACCTGGACCGCGTCATCGCCGAGGCCAACGCGATCAACGACCGCACCGTCGTCATCGACTTCATCGTCCACGAGGACGCCATGGTGTGGCCGATGGTCGCCGCCGGCACCTCCAACGACGAGGTCATGGCAGCCCGGGGCGTCCGTCCCGACTTCGGCGACAACGAAGACGACTGAGCCGAGAGAGCCGAGAGAGAGAACGCCTCACATGTCCAAGCACACGCTCTCCGTCCTGGTCGAGAACACGCCCGGCATCCTCGCCCGGATCGCCGCGCTGTTCTCCCGCCGCGGGTTCAACATCGACTCCCTCGCGGTCGGCGTCACCGAGCACCCCGACATCTCCCGCATCACCATCGTCGTGAATGTCGAGGACCTCCCGCTCGAGCAGGTGACCAAGCAGCTCAACAAGCTGGTCAACGTGCTCAAGATCGTCGAGCTGGAGTCGCACAACGCCATCGAGCGCGAGCTCGTCCTGGTGAAGGTCCGCGCCGACAACGAGACCCGCTCGCAGATCGTCGAGATCGTCCAGCTGTTCCGCGCCAAGACGGTCGACGTCTCCCCGGAGGCCGTCACCATCGAGGCGACCGGCGGCGCGGACAAGCTCGGCGCGATGCTCAAGATGCTGGAGCCCTTCGGCATCAAGGAACTCGTGCAGTCCGGCACGATCGCCATAGGGCGTGGCGGCCGGTCGATCACGGACCGCAGTCTGCGCGCGCTCGACCGCAGCGCCTGACCTCCTGCGACACCTTCCGCGACACCCCTGAAGGACTCGCCCGCTCGCATGGCGAGACCGAGAAACTTGTATTCCGTTCCCCACCGTACGGTGGGAGCAACACCAGCGCACCAAGGAGATATCCCAGTGGCCGAGCTGTTCTACGAGAACGACGCCGACCTGTCCATCATCCAGGGCCGCAAGGTCGCTGTCATCGGCTACGGCAGCCAGGGCCACGCCCACGCGCTGTCGCTGCGTGACTCCGGCGTCGACGTCGTCGTCGGCCTGAAGGAGGGCTCGAAGTCCAAGGCCAAGGCCGAGGAGCAGGGCCTCAAGGTCGTCTCCGTGTCGGAGGCCTCTGCCTGGGCCGACGTCATCATGATCCTCACCCCGGACCCGCTCCAGGCCGAGATCTACGAGGAGTCCGTCAAGGAGCACCTCAAGGACGGCGACGCGCTGTTCTTCGGCCACGGCTTCAACGTCCGGTACGGCTTCATCAAGCCCCCGGCCAACGTGGACGTCGCCCTGGTCGCCCCGAAGGGCCCGGGCCACCTGGTGCGCCGCCAGTACGAGGAGGGCCGCGGCGTCCCGTGCATCGCGGCCGTCGAGCAGGACTACTCGGGCAACGCCTTCGCCCTCGCGCTCTCGTACGCGGCCGGCATCGGCGGCACCCGCGCCGGCGTCATCAAGACCACCTTCACCGAGGAGACCGAGACCGACCTGTTCGGTGAGCAGGCCGTCCTCTGCGGTGGCGCCTCCGCCCTGGTCAAGGCCGGTTTCGAAACCCTGACCGAGGCCGGCTACCAGCCGGAGATCGCGTACTTCGAGTGCCTGCACGAGCTGAAGCTCATCGTGGACCTCATGTACGAGGGCGGCCTGGAGAAGATGCGCTGGTCGGTCTCCGAGACCGCCGAGTGGGGCGACTACATCACCGGCCCCCGCGTCATCACCGACGCCACCAAGGCCGAGATGAAGAAGGTCCTCGCGGAGATCCAGAGCGGCGAGTTCGCCAACACCTGGATGGCCGAGTACAAGGCCGGTCTGCCGAAGTACAACGAGTACAAGAAGGCCGACGAGGAGCACCTGCTGGAGACCACCGGCAAGAAGCTGCGCAAGCTGATGAGCTGGGTCGACAGCGACGAGAGCTGATCTGCCGGGTGGCGGGGCGGGGCCCCTGCCCCGCCACCCTCCGCCGGACGGGCCCGGACCGTCCGGTACGGCCGGGAATCGGGCCCTCTGCGCGGGGTCCTTGTCCACCTCGGCCAACCACGGACGGGTGATCCTTCCGTAAGGGCGGAAATCCGGTCCGTCAGCGCCACTACACTGCTCAACACATACGCGTCAGGCCCACAGTGTCGTGCGTCTTCCACGCGGCTACCCCCTCCACGCCTGCGGCCGTCGGGACGGCCGTCCGCACTGGACTTGTGAGGACCCACGTGAGCTCGAAACCTGTCGTACTCATCGCCGAAGAGCTGTCGCCCGCCACCGTGGAGGCGCTCGGCCCGGACTTCGACATCCGGCACTGCAACGGCGCCGACCGCGCCGAACTGCTGCCCGCCATCGTGGATGTCGACGCGATCCTCGTCCGCTCCGCGACCAAGGTCGACGCCGAGGCCATCGCCGCCGCCAAGAAGCTGCGCGTCGTCGCCCGTGCCGGCGTCGGTCTGGACAACGTCGACGTCTCCGCCGCCACCAAGGCCGGCGTGATGGTCGTCAACGCCCCGACCTCGAACATCGTGACGGCCGCCGAGCTGGCCTGCGGCCTGCTCGTCGCGACCGCCCGCAACATCCCGCAGGCCAACACCGCCCTGAAGAACGGTGAGTGGAAGCGGAACAAGTACACGGGCGTCGAGCTCAGCGAGAAGACCCTCGGTGTCGTCGGCCTCGGCCGCATCGGTGTCCTGGTCGCGCAGCGCATGTCGGCCTTCGGCATGAAGATCGTCGCGTACGACCCCTACGTGCAGCCCGCGCGCGCCGCCCAGATGGGCGTCAAGATGCTCACGCTCGACGAGCTCCTCGAGGTCGCCGACTTCATCACCGTGCACCTGCCCAAGACCCCCGAGACCCTCGGTCTCATCGGGGACGAGGCGCTGCACAAGGTGAAGCCGTCCGTCCGTATCGTCAACGCCGCCCGCGGCGGGATCGTCGACGAGGCCGCGCTGTACTCGGCCATCAAGGAGGGCCGCGTCGCCGGTGCCGGCCTCGACGTGTACGCGAAGGAGCCCTGCACGGACTCCCCGCTCTTCGAGCTGGACCAGGTCGTCTGCACCCCTCACCTCGGCGCGTCCACGGACGAGGCCCAGGAGAAGGCCGGCGTCTCCGTCGCCAAGTCGGTGCGCCTCGCGCTCGCCGGCGAGCTGGTGCCGGACGCGGTCAACGTCCAGGGCGGCGTCATCGCCGAGGACGTCCGTCCGGGCCTGCCGCTCGCCGAGAAGCTCGGCCGCATCTTCACCGCCCTCGCGGGCGAGGTCGCGGTCCGCCTCGACGTGGAGGTCTGCGGAGAGATCACGCAGCACGACGTCAAGGTGCTCGAACTCTCCGCGCTCAAGGGTGTCTTCGAGGACGTCGTCGACGAGACGGTCTCCTACGTCAACGCCCCGCTGTTCGCGCAGGAGCGCGGTGTAGAGGTCCGCCTCACCACCACCTCGGAGTCCCCGGACCACCGCAACGTGGTGACCGTCCGCGGCACCCTCTCGGACGGCCAGGAAGTCTCCGTCTCCGGCACGCTCGCGGGCCCGAAGCACCTCCAGAAGATCGTCGGCATCGGCGAGTACGACGTGGACCTGGCGCTCGCCGACTTCATGGTCGTGCTGCGCTACACCGACCGCCCGGGCGTGGTCGGCAAGGTCGGCCAGCTCCTCGGCGAGGCCGGTCTGAACATCGCGGGCATGCAGGTCGCCCGCGCCGAGGAGCACGGCGAGGCACTGGCCGTGCTCACCGTCGACGCCGAGGTCCCGGCCGGCGTCCTCGCGGACATCGCCACCGAGATCGGCGCGGTCTCGGCGCGTACGGTCAGCCTCGGCTGAGCCGTCCCGCACAGGTGAAGGGCCCGGGGGAGACCCCGGGCCCTTTCGCGTTGCTACCGTTCCGGCATGGGACATCGGGAAGACCTGCTCGAAGGCGCGAAGAAGTGCCTGGTCGAGAAGGGGTTCGTCCGCACCACCGCGCGCGACGTGGTCAGCGCCTCCGGTACGAACCTGGCGTCGATCGGCTACCACTACGGCTCGAAGGACGCCCTCCTCACCCAGGCCTTCACCGCCCTGATGCAGGAGTGGGGCGAGAACTTCCGGTCCGGCCTGCCGCAGGGAGGCGGCGCCCTGGAACGCTTCCGCGCGGTCTGGGAGGGCGTCCTCGCCCAGCACGAGGCCGGCGGTCCCGTCTGGGCGGCCGGCCTGGAGGTCGCGCTGAGCCGCGAGGAACGCCCGGAGCTGCGGGCGATGCTGGCGGCCTCGCAGGCCGAGGGGCGCCGCGGCCTGGTCTCGATACTGGCCGGCATCCCGGAGGACGAGCTGGACGCGCGGGACGAGCGGACCCTGGGCGCCTTCTGCCAGGCACTGCTGAACGGCCTCATGGTCCAGCGGCTGCTCGACCCGGACTCGGCGGCCACCGCGGAGGAACTCACCGAAGGCATGCGGCGCGCCGCCGAAGCGGTGACGGGGCCGGCGGACACCCTCTGACCGGAGGACGCCCCTGCCCGGCCGGAGCGGAGGGGGAGCCGTGGCGAGGACGGGGCGGGCGGGAGTCGGTACGGAGGCCGGTACGGGGATCGGCGCCAGGGGCCCGGCGCGGGCTCGCGCGCAACGGCGTACGGGGCAGGGCGCGAGGTCGCGCACCCGGCCGGGGCAGGGACGTGCGGGCCGGCGGCGGCGCTGCCGGCGACCGGGTGCGGGGCGGGGCAGGCGCGTGCCCGTCGCCCGGACGGCCGTGCGGCCGCAGGACCTCCCGGGGCCCCCGGCCGCGCCGCCTCCGGCGCATGCCACGCCGAGGCACCACTCGGCGGCTCCCGGACGCCACCTCCTTCGGCGTGACGACGGGTCACGGAAGCGGCGACGCGGGCGTGGCGGTCGCGTCCTGGAGGGCGCGGACTCGGTGGTCCCGGCCGGGCGGATCCCGGTCCGCACCCACCTGGAACCGCGCGCCGCCTGCGACGCGATGCTGGATGCCACGGAGGTTCCGGTCACCCTGGACGGCCGTCGGGTGACCGGGTCGTCGTCGACGCCGGGACGGGGGCTCGCGTGGGGTAGCGGCCGGAGCCGGATCGGCCGGCCCGGTCAGCCGTGCAGGCGGGCCGCCTTCAGGGCCATGTGGAGCAGCAGGCGGTCCTCGCCCTCGTCCAGGTCGAGTCCGGTGAGCTGCTCCACCCGGGCCAGGCGGTAGTACAAGGTCTGGCGGTGGATGCCCAGGGCCGCCGCGGCACGGCCCGCCTGGCCGGCGCGGTCCAGGAACACCTCGACGGTGCGGGCCAGTTCGCGGTGGGCCGGGCCCAGCAGGGCGCGGGCCGCCGGATCGTGCGCCGGATCGGAGGCGAGGTCCGCCAGCATCCGGTACGGGCCGATCCCCGACCACTCGGCGACGGGGCCGAGTCGGGGCTGCGCGGCGGCCGCCCGGGCCGCGGCGGTGGCCTGCCGCCAGGCGGTGGACAGGTCGGCGAGGGCCCTGACCGGGTCGGCGACCCCCGCGACGGGCGGACCCGGGACACCGGCAGGCGCCCCCGCCGGGCCGCGGCCGCCGGACCCCGACCCGTTCCCCGGACCCGACCCGTTCCCCGGGCCGCCCGGCAACAGCCGCGAGGCCACGTTCACCGCGGGCGTGAGCGTGTCCGTGGAGCGGAGGCGGACCAGCACCGCGAGCGCCCGTGCTCCGCCCCGGCCGCCCTCGTGCGCCGCCCCGGACTCGGGGCCGCCCCGCGCCCACCAGGGCGCCACGCACACGGCCGCCGCGCCCGGCACCGACGGCGGGGCCTCCCCGGACCAGGGGGCCAGGCACACCACGGCGTGCGCGTCCTCCCCGCCCGCCCCCAGCGCCGCCCGCAGCGCGGCCACGGCCATGTCCTGCTGCCAGCCCCGACCGGCCGTGAGCACCGCCAGGAACTCCCGGGACAGGTCGGCCCCCGCCTTGGCCTCCTCGGCGAGCAGCACCCCGATCCGCTGGGCCACCTCCATGGCCGCGGCCAGTGCCTGCGGACCGGGGCCGGGCTCCTGGTCCAGCAGCCACACGTAGCCCTGCACGATGCCCCGGTACCGGACCGGCAGGCAGATCCGCCCGCGGAAGACCCCCGCCTCCGGGGCCGCCGGGATCCGTACCGGCCCGGTGGCCCGGGCGATGCCGAACCCCTCGAACCAGGACCGTACGGCCGCGGTCGACTGCCGGGTCAGGATCGAGCGGGTGCGGACCGGGTCCATGGCCGCGTCGTCGTCGCTGTCGTGCGCGCCGAAGGCGATGAGGCGGAAGTCCCGGTTCTCCAGCGTCGCCGGTGCGCCGAGCAGTGCCGAGATCTCGTCCACCAGGTCCTGGTAATCGCCTTTCACGAGGACATTCTCCCACCCCGGAGCGGCCCTTCAGACATATGTATGAGATCCCGGCCACGGATGCGTGACAGCTGTCGATGGCAGAGGATCGGAGCGATCCTTAGGTTTCACGGTGGTTTTACTTGCGTTTTCCTTACGGCCCGCCCGATCGGCGACGGACCCGTATGCCTGCTTCTGCCACCCGTTGGAGGTGCCCCGTGCTGGGTCCCGTGATCCTCGCCGCTTCGCGCAGCGACAAGATGCGCCGTATCGTCTCAGCCGCCCCGGTGACCAAGCCCGTGGTGACCCGGTTCATCCCCGGCGAGACGGTCGACCAGGTGATCCCGATCGTCGAGGACCTCACCCGCAAGGGTCTCGAGGTCACCCTCGACGTCGTCGGCGAGGACATCACCACGGTGGAGCAGTCCCACGCCGCCCGCGACGCCTACCTCGAACTCATCGAGCACCTCAAGGCCCTCGGCCTGGGCGAGACGGTCGAGATGTCCGTCAAGCTGTCGATGTTCGGCCAGGCGCTGGAGGGCGGCCACGAGCTCGCGCTCGCCAACGTCCGCCCGGTCGTCGAGGCCGCCGCAGCCATCGGCACCACCGTCACGCTGGACGCCGAGGACCACACCACCCTCGACTCGATGTTCGCCATCCACGAGGAGCTGCGCCGGGACTTCCCGCAGACCGGCTGCGTGATCCAGGCCTACCTCTTCCGCACGGAGGCCGACGCCCGCCGCCTGGCCGCCGCCGGCAGCCGCGTCCGCATCGTGAAGGGCGCCTACAAGGAGCCCGCCGAGGTCGCGTACCAGGACAAGGCCGAGATCGACAAGGCGTACGTCCGGATCATGAAGATCCTGATGGAGGGCGAGGGCTACCCGATGATCGGGTCCCACGACCCGCGCCTGATCGCGATCGCCCAGGAGCTGGCCCGGCAGGCAGGCCGCAAGCTGGACGAGTACGAGTTCCAGATGCTCTACGGCATCCGCGGCGAGGAGCACCTGCGGCTCGCCGCCGAGGGCCACCGGATGCGCGTCTACACCGCGTACGGGACGGACTGGTACGGCTACTTCATGCGCCGCCTCGCGGAGAAGCCGGCCAACCTGCTCTTCTTCCTCCGCTCGATGATCACCAAGAACTAGGCACCCCACTAGCTCAAGGAGTTACCAGCCCCATGGATGCTGTGACCCAGGTCCCCGCTCCGGTCAACGAGCCGGTCCACTCGTACGCCCCCGGCACCGCGGAGCGCGTACGCCTCGAAGAGCAGCTCAAGCAGCTGTCCGAGAACCCGATCGACCTTCCGATGACGATCAACGGCGTCAAGCGGATGGGCGGTGGCGAGCGCTTCGACGTGGTCCAGCCGCACGACCACAAGTCCGTGATCGGCACCTACGCGAACGCCACCCAGGCCGACGCGCAGGAGGCCGTCGACGCCGCCCTCGCCGCCGCCCCGGCCTGGCGCTCGATGTCCTTCGACGACCGCGCCGCGATCATCCTGCGCGCCGCCGAGCTGCTGTCCGGCCCCTGGCGCGAGAAGCTCGCCGCCTCCACCATGCTGGGCCAGTCGAAGACGGCGCAGCAGGCCGAGATCGACACGCCGTGCGAGCTGGTCGACTTCTGGCGCTTCAACGTCCACTTCGCCCGCCAGATCCTGGCCGAGCAGCCGGTCGCGAACTCCGCCGGCGTGTGGAACCGCAGCGACCACCGCCCGCTCGAGGGCTTCGTCTACGCGATCACGCCGTTCAACTTCACGGCCATCGCGGGCAACCTGCCGACCGCCCCCGCCCTCATGGGCAACGTGGTCCTGTGGAAGCCTTCCCCCACGCAGACCCACTCCGCGGTCCTCCTGATGGAGCTCCTGGAGGAGGCGGGCCTGCCCAAGGGCGTCATCAACCTGGTCACGGGCGACGGCATCGCCGTCTCCGAGGTGGCCCTGAACCACCCCGAGCTGGCCGGCATCCACTTCACCGGCTCGACCAAGACCTTCCAGTACCTGTGGAAGACGGTCGGCAACAACATCGAGAAGTACAGGTCCTACCCGCGCCTCGTCGGCGAGACCGGCGGCAAGGACTTCGTCGTCGCGCACCCGTCCGCGGACCGCGCCACCCTGAAGACCGCCCTGACCCGCGGCTCCTTCGAATTCCAGGGCCAGAAGTGCTCGGCGTCCTCGCGCGCCTACATCCCGGCCTCGATCTGGAACGACGGCTTCAAGGAGGCCTTCGCGGCCGAGGTCGACGGCATCGCCATGGGTGACGTCCGCGACCTGACCAACTTCATCGGCGCCGTCATCGACGAGCGTTCCTTCGCGAAGAACAAGGCCGCGATCGACCGTGCGATCGCGGACCCGACCTGCGAGATCGTCGCGGGCGGCACGTACGACGACTCGGAGGGCTGGTTCGTCCGCCCGACCGTCATCGCGTGCACCGACCCGGAGAACGAGGTCTTCACGACCGAGTACTTCGGTCCGATCCTCGCCGTGCACGTCTACGAGGACGCCGAGTTCGACGCCATGCTGGCCCAGATGGAGTCCGTGTCGGCGTACGCGCTGACCGGCTCGATCATCGCGGCGGACCGTTACGCGGCGGCGGACGCGATGGAGAAGCTCCGCTTCGCGGCGGGCAACTTCTACATCAACGACAAGTCCACCGGTGCCGTGGTCGGCCAGCAGCCCTTCGGCGGCGGCCGCGCCTCGGGCACGAACGACAAGGCGGGCGCCGCGACGAACCTCCAGCGCTGGACCTCGACCCGCTCCATCAAGGAGACGCTGGTCGCGCCCACCGAGTACGGCTACCCCCACATGGGCTGACCCGCCCCGGGTCCCCGCTGAACCCCGCCCCCGCTCCGGTACCCCCAAGTCCGGAGCGGGGGCGGTCCCCGTTCCGGGGAGCGGGGCCCTAGACCTCGACGATCACCTGGTCGAGCGACTTGCGCCGGAGGTCCGGGACCTCGCAGTCGTCCGCCGGGTACCCGACCGGGATGACCGCGAAGGCCTTCTCGTTCTCCGGGCGGTCCAGGACGTGGCCCAGGAAGCGCATCGGGCTCGGGGTGTGGACCAGGGCGGCGAGGCCCGACAGGTGGAGGGCGGACAGCAGCATGCCGACGGCGATGCCGACCGACTCGTCCACGTAGTAGTGCTTCCGCTTGCTGCCGTCCGGGCCGAGCCAGTAGCGCTGCTGGAAGACCACGACGAGGGCCGGCGCGTCCGTGAGGTGGGTCTTCACCGCGTCCGTGCCCAGCGGACGCAGGGCCGTGAGCCACTCCTCGCCGAGCCGGCCGTCGTAGGAGAGCAGCTCCTCCTGCTCGGCGGCGGCGCGGATCTGCGCCCGTACGGCCGGGTCCTTGACCAGGACGAAGGTCCACGGCTGCTGGTGCGCTCCGGAAGGGGCGGTCGCGGCGCAGGCGACGGCGTCCCGGACGACCTGCTCGGGCACCGGGTCGGGGGAGAAGTGGCGTACGGTGCGCCGCTCGTCCATCCGGGCCCGCAACTCGGCCGCACGCGCGAGGGATTCGGGGCCGGGCATGCGCGCGGGCCGGTAGGCGACGGGACGGTAGGGCTCACCGTGGGTGGGAGTCCACTGCTGGGTCTCAGGCGACATGGGCCGAGTCTGCCGACGCCGCGGCCGCCCCGGCCAGTGGCGGGTCGGCCGATTTCGGCCGGTGGAGCCCGCCTCGGCGTCCGCAATCCGGGCCCGGCACCGGGACGGCCCTTGGTACGGTCCCGGGAGCCCGGACTTCCGCACCCGGTACACCGACCGGCTGGAGCAGTGATGAGCACGCGGACCGCACACACCTCGGAGCTGGACGGGGCCGAGATCGCAGAGGTCCGGGCCCTGCTCGACGGGGCCTTCGAGGGGGACTTCGGCGACGAGGACTTCGAGCACGCCCTCGGCGGCATGCACGTCCTCGTACGGGAGGAAGGGGAGCTCGTCGCGCACGGCAGCGTGGTGCAGCGGCGGGTGCTGCACCGGGGCCGGGCCCTGCGCACCGGGTACGTGGAGGCCGTGGCCGTGCGGGCCGACCGGCGCCGCCGCGGACTGGCGGGCCTGGTGATGGCCGAGCTGGAGCGGGTGATCGGCCGGGCCTACGTCCTGGGCGCGCTGTCGGCGTCGGAGGCCGGGGCCGCCCTGTACGCGGGCCGGGGCTGGAGCCCGCACCCGGGGCCGATCGGGGTCCTCGGGCCGGACGGCCCCGAGCGGCTCGCCGAGGAGGAGGGCTCCACCTACGTGTGGGAGCCGCCCGGCGGGGTCCGGCTGGACCCGGCCGCGCGGCTCGACTTCGACTGGCGCGAGGGGGACGTGCTCTAGGGCATGTCCTGCGGAGCCCCGCGGATCCCTCCGACCCGGGGACGCTCGGCTGTCCTCTCCTCCACGACGACGAGAAGGACTGGTTCCGGTGGAGTCGAAGACCTCCGGGTCCGCGGCCGGCGCCCGGTGGGCGAGGTCCACGCAGTGCGCGCCGTCGCCGGGCGGGGCGCCGGTACGGGTGGGCGAGCGGGCCGGGTCCTCTCCGGGTGGCGGGCCGGTGCGACCCCGCCCGACCGGCACGGTCACCGCCCGGCGGGGGCGTCGCCCCGCGCCCGCACCCGGGCCGGGGGTGCGCGGCCAGTCCGCCCGCACTTCCCACGGATCGGTGTGCATGCGCACCCCATGCCGCTTCCGGGGTGCCGCGGCCCGTGCATGCGGGCGCTTCGCCCTCCGGCGCCGCCGCTGTGCGTGCCCCGCGGGCGGCGGCACGGCCCGGATCACCCGTCCGGCGTCCCGCGGGCTGCTGCGACGCGTGGCGTGCGTCACCTCGCCGGAACCGGCTTCCGAACCGCGGACAAGGCTCTGGCCAGCGGATCTATCGCTGTCCGGGCCTCCAGGCGGAGGCTCGGGGGCGGCCTCTGTCGGGATGCGGCGTCTCAGATAGTAGGAAGTCCGAGTAATTGCGGAGACATACAGCGGGACCTGCCCTAGCTTTGTAGGAGCCGAACGTCTCGCCGATCAGGCGAATGGTGGTCGAGAGCGCGCGCCCCCGGCAGGCAACCCCTGCGGCGCACTGCTCCCCGCCTCTTCCGGCGCCTTGAAGGAACCCCTCATCCGTGGCCCTGCCACGCCGTGATCTCAAGGAGTCGATCCACATGACCCCCACCACCGCTGCCGTCCGACGCGTCCGCCACTCCTCCACGGCCGACGCCGACCGCAAGAACGCCGCCGCGGCCCTCCAGAGGGCCCTCGACCGCCGCGACAACGGCGGCTCGACCGGCCACTGACCCCCTGCCGGCCCGGGCGTGTTGCGTCCCCATTGGTCCAAATGCTGGACGCAACATGTCTGAGGGCTGGGACACGGAGTACGGTTCCGCCATGTCGACCAGCATCAATCTCGCAGTGATCCCCGGTGATGGCATCGGCCAGGAAGTCGTGGCTCAGGGACTCAAGGTCCTTACCGCGGTCCTGCCCCAGGATGTGAAGCTGGAGACCAAGCAATACGATCTCGGCGCCCAGCGCTGGCACCGCACCGGTGAGACCCTCCCGGACGCGGAGCTGGAGGCCCTGCGCCACCACGACGCGATCCTGCTGGGCGCCATCGGCGACCCCTCGGTCCCGTCGGGCGTGCTGGAGCGCGGCCTGCTGCTGAAGCTCCGCTTCGCCTTCGACCACTTCATCAACCTGCGCCCGTCGAAACTGTTCCCCAACACGGCCACCCCGCTCGCCGGCCGCCCGGAGATCGACTTCGTCGTGGTGCGCGAGGGCACCGAGGGTCCGTACACCGGCAACGGCGGCAGCCTGCGCACCGGTACCCCGGCCGAGGTCGCCACCGAGGTCAGCGTCAACACCGCGTACGGCGTCGAGCGCGTGGTCCGCGACGCGTTCGAGCGGGCGAACGCCCGTCCCCGCAAGAAGCTGACGCTGGTCCACAAGAACAACGTCCTCGTGTACGCGGGCCACCTGTGGAAGAACACCTTCGACAAGGTCGCCCAGGAGTACCCCGAGGTCACCACCGACTACCTGCACGTCGACGCCGCGACGATCTTCTTCGTCACCCAGCCCGAGCGCTTCGACGTCATCGTCACGGACAACCTCTTCGGTGACATCCTCACCGACCTGGCCGCCGCCGTGACCGGCGGCATCGGCCTCGCCGCCTCCGGGAACATCAACCCGACCGGCGCCTTCCCGTCCATGTTCGAGCCCGTCCACGGTTCGGCCCCGGACATCGCGGGCACCGGCAAGGCCGACCCGACCGCGACGATCCTCTCCGTCGCCCTCCTGCTGCGCCACCTCGGCTACGAGGCCCAGGCCGCCCGCATCGAGGAGGCGGTCTCCGCCGACCTGGCCGAACGCGACGGCACCTTCCGCTCCACCGACGAGATCGGCGACGCCCTCGCCGCCCGCGTAGCCGGCTGACCCTGGCAGCTCCACCTCGGGAAGCCGCCAGGCACGCAAGATGCCCGGCGGCTTTTCCTGTGCGGCCCCGGGTGCCACCATCTCCCTGGGCCGCATCCCCCGTTTTCACCGAAGCCTCCATGCGCGCGATAATCGAACGCAAGGCCGCGGAATGCGGGGAAGCTCGGACGTCCTAGTACGCCGTGAGCGCGGTCCGCCATACACAACCGGTGAAGGACAAGCACTCATGACGACGCCCACGATCGAGCTCAAGCCCTCCTCGAACCCGCTGTCCGATGCGGAGCGCGAGGCGATCCTGGCCAACCCCGGCTTCGGCCGCCACTTCACCGACAACATGGTGACGATCAAGTGGACCGAGGGCCGCGGGTGGCACGACGCCGAGCTGGTCCCGTACGCGCCGCTGTCGATCGACCCGGCGAACATGACGCTGCACTACGCGCAGACGATCTTCGAGGGCCTCAAGGCCTACCGCCAGCCCGACGGCACCGTCGCCACCTTCCGCCCCGAGGCCAACGCCGAGCGCTTCCAGACCTCCGCCCGCCGCATGGCGATGCCGGAGCTGCCCGTCGAGCTGTTCATCGAGGCCTGTGACGCGCTGATCAAGCAGGACCGCGCCTGGGTGCCGGACTCCGGCGAGGCCTCCCTGTACCTGCGCCCGTTCATGTTCGCCAGCGAGGTCGGCCTCGGCGTCCGCCCGGCCAACGAGTTCCTCTTCATCGTCATCGCCTCGCCCGCCGGCGCGTACTTCCCCGGCGGCGTCAAGCCCGTCTCGGTGTGGCTCTCCGAGGAGTACGTCCGCGCGGTCAAGGGCGGCACCGGCGCGGCCAAGACCGGCGGCAACTACGCGGCCTCGCTCGTCGCCCAGGCCCAGGCCGCCTCGCACGGCTGCGACCAGGTGGTCTGGCTCGACGCCGTCGAGCACCGCTGGATCGAGGAAATGGGCGGCATGAACCTGTACTTCGTGTACGGGGACCGGATCGTCACCCCCGAGCTGACCGGTTCGCTCCTTCCCGGCATCACCCGCGACTCCCTCCTCACCATCGCCCGCGACCTCGGTTACACCGCCGAGGAGGGCCGGATCACCACCGAGGACTGGAAGCGCGACAACGCGAACGGCACCCTGACCGAGGTCTTCGCCTGCGGCACCGCCGCCGTCATCACCCCCGTCGGCTCGGTCAAGTCCGAGCGGGCCGACTGGACCCAGGGCAACGGCGAGCCCGGCGAGGTCACCCTCCGGCTCCGCAAGGCCCTGCTGGACCTCCAGACCGGCCGTGCCGCGGACGGCCACGGCTGGATGCACCCGCTCGGCTAGCCCCTCCCCGTACGTACGAAGGCCCGCGCCCCGGGGATCCCCGGGGCTTTCTAATATACACAGATGTCGCTGCCGCCCAAAGGGTGGGTGTACAT